>NZ_JBFSTC010000033.1:0-20336 GCF_041466605.1 Vibrio sp. 10N.247.310.17
AACCATATCACTTACTACCGTTTTTGTTTTAAGTTCCCGCTAATCCGCGATGAACTTTTTTTTTGACCGAAAGGATCGCTTATTTAACTAAGCTGATACCTTCTTTGTCGATAGTGATCTTGCCAGATTTGTACAAACCACCAATTGTCTTCTTGAACGTACCTTTACTGGTTCTGAATGCAGAGAAAATAGCTTCAGGAGAAGACTTATCGTTCAAAGGCAGGTAACCGCCCTTCTTCTCAAGCAGGTCAAGAACCTTAGTGCTTAGGTCATCCATCTTAGCGACACCAATTTTCTGAAGAGACAAATCAATCTTACCGTCTTCTTCACGAACGTTTTTAATGTAGCCTTTTAGTGTCTTACCAATGAACAGCTTACCGATGATGTCTGATGGGAAAATCATACCCCAGTGTTCACCGTTCACGATCGCTTTGTAACCAAGTTGGCTGCGCTCAGCGATAATGAGATCAACTTGTTCATTTTGCTTATAAGTCGCAGGCGTGTTGTCTAACCATTTGTTGAACTTCGTTGTACCAACGATACGGCTCGATGCTTTATCGATATACACATATACTAAGATTGACTGGCCTTCGTTTAAACGGCCGCGCTGCTCGCTGAAAGGAACAAGAAGGTCCTTACCTTTCACGCCCCAGCTCATGAATGCACCAGTGCTGTTAACACCTTCAACCGTCATCAAGCCAAACTGCCCTACTTGAGCGATTGGTTTTTCAGTTGTGGCAGCGATCTGGTTGTCAGAATCAATGTATAAGAAAACATCTAGCTTTTGACCAATTTCAACACCTTCAGGAGTAAATCGTTTCGGCAGCAACACCGTTCCATAGTCGCTCGCGTCAAGGAATACACCGAAGTCTGCTTGTTTTACTACTTCTAGGTTGTTTATTTGACCAATATTAATCATCAAGATTGTCTCTACTTTAAATTTGGCGGTGATTATACGTGATCTCTGATATGCTTTCGCTAGTTTCATTCATATTTTTATATTCTAGGAGACATCGTTGATCACCGTTGATAAACAAGATGCGATAACACTTAAAATTAACCATGCGATGGCGAAGACCAAAAAGCTCGATATGGACGTTTATCTATTCATTCCCGGTGAACTCGGACTGACTCCTGAAGTACTTTCTGAAAGTGCCTTCTTTTACAGTTCAATTACTCAAAAGCGTGCTTACTACAGTGATAAGACACTATTACCATTGGTACACAGCCGCTTGGCAAAACGCGGACGCTTATCGACGACACAGTATCGTGTGAGTTTGAGTTTGTTCGCCTATCAATACGTGATTGCTTTAGATAAAGCCGTGAGCAGCTTGAATAAGACAGATAGTGACGACGTAACGGCTGATGACGTCGATGAAGTCATCGAACTGGCTTTGGATATCCTCAAGAAGCTTCGTCGTAGTATTCCTTATGAAGAAAACCTAAAGCGCTATTATGCCAATATTGATAACTACCTTTCTTGGTACACGGAGCAAAAATTCTTATCTTTGGTATCACATATGCCACGTGGCAGTGAATACTCAACGATAAAAGAGCGACTCTTGACGCTTTGTGAAAAAGAGACCGCCCATCGAAAACTTAATCGCTATAACTCAGCGAAGGTACGAGAAGACGTAACACGTTTGAGCAACAAGATGCGACTGTTGCGACGTTTGATCGAACACCCTATCGTCCTCAAAGAAAAGACGACATCAATGGGTAAAAACGTGAAGAGAGCCGTTAAAGGCATCGCCACAGGCTTGGTCATGGTGGTAGTTACCACAACCGTTATATTAGCTCGCGACTTTCTAGGAGAGATTACCGCATCTTTCATCGTATCGATGTCATTCATTTACGCTTTGCGTGAAATCTTCAAAGATGATTTAAGAGACATACTGTGGCGCTGGCTGCGTAAAGGCAAGCCCAAGTGGAAGCGTCGCTACTTTGATCCAACAACCAATAAATCTGTCGGCCACAAGCTTGAATGGTTGGACTACGCGAATTTTTCTAAGTTAGCAGACCGTATTCAATCCATACGTAAGAAACGTGTTGTTCAACGTGAAGAGCAAGTCTTGCACTATCGTTCACATACCGAGATGTCGACGTCAACATTCATGAGTGGTTACGAAGAGACTCGTGAAACGTTATCGATCAGCCTGAGAGCGCTGACACGCTTGATGGACAAGGGGTCAAATAACGTATATCGCCTGAATGAAGGGCAAGTAAGCCGCGAGTCTGTCGAAAAGCGTCACCTGCTCAACCTGATCATTAAAGAGAACAATCACGATGATGAGCCTACCTATTACCGCTGGAAAATAGTCATGAACCGTTCAAAAATCGTTGATATCGAGCAAATCACTCAAGAATCATAACATTGTTAGGATGTGCGGTACGGTATGTGGGTATTCAATTCACATACCGCTCTTCCACTTGTTCAACGACTTCTGTCGAACTATGATCTTCAGATTCAGCCCAACCTTATACTTCGGAGCTATTATCTAGCTGGGACTTTCTTAATCGAAAGTGTTAGCGTGAATTCCGCCATTGGTTCGTCGCCATGCAAAGACGGGCAGGTCGCTATGATGGTCACTGGTTGATTCACACGCTCGCCAGTAGACATGGTTTCTGCCAACATAGTGTTGATCAGCTCACCATCGTTACAAGTGAAGTGTACGTCACCTTCTGGACGCTTCAAGAAATTACCTGTCACCTCTTTAAATGCCAAAGAAATCTTTTCGCCCTGCTGCTGAGATTTACTCATAGCAAGGAAACCACCTGCTACGTCAGATCCCACAGCTAACACACCAAAATACATACTATTGAGGTGGTTCTTAGTTCGCCTTTTGAGAGGAATTTTCACTTCAACATGTTGATTATCCAGCGCGAGCAGTTTTGGTCTACATAGCCAGATCAGAGGTACTTTGAAAAAGCCAAACATGCTCAAGTAGAAATTTGCTTTTTGTAGAGGGGTCAGCATTCGGATTACCTAGTCAAATAAGTCATCAGACCAGTTAATCGATTAGCGATGTACATGTCAAAAAAATGTTACAAAAAAGAGATATCATCGCATAATGATACCTCCCTTTTTCTCTAAGCTTTAGTGACTTAGATAAACTCAAACAGCAAGTTGATTTATCTAAACAATAAGCTGGTTTATGCAGTGATGACTGTTTCTACACCTTCGAGATCCGCAATGAACCCTTGTAAGCGCGGGTAGTCCACCAGGCCTTGAGTCACAAGCAGGACGGGCTTCTTCGCGTTCAGTGTTGCTTTAACAATCATACTCAACAAGGTAATAACTGCCTCGTTTTGAGGATCAAAAGCGTGTTGCTGAGCTTCATTGTGCTTGTCTACACCTAAAGTGAAAGACGCTAAGCTATCAACGTTTACCACAACACCATCAAAATAATGCAGTAATCTTTCGCTTAGTAGCACTGCAGACGGCACATCGCACGAGAACAGAACTTTCAAACCATTAAGCCCGCGTGGTAAGCCTTGCTCTGCAAGCAAATCAATAATCTTAGCAGCATCGCTTAATGCTCGTACATACGGTACAACCACTTCAACGTTAATACCCTGCTCTCGCAGCGCTTTAATAACCTGGCACTCTAAAGCGAAAGCCTTGCTGTACTCGGCTGTCGCATAACGCGCAACCCCACGAACACCTAAGGCCGGATTTATCTCTTCGGCTTCACAGCTACCACCAAGTAGCGAACGGAAGCCATAGCTATCAGCACTACTTAACGCAATACGAACAGTGGCGTGGTTTGGCTGAACGGCTGCTTGAATGGCAATAACCAAGGTCGAAACAAAATGCTCATCGACTGTTTTATCGCCAAGGATCGCATCTAAAGAGGTTTTTTCGATATCAGTCAGTGTTTCTAAATGACTTTCAATACTTGGATGATAGAAGACACGATCCATGACCAATTCAGATAATGAAACGTATAAATGGTTGGAATTATTATTATCGTTGTAAGAAGGCAGCACATCACCTAAGACAAGTTCTGGGTGCAAAGTGCTTTGATTTTCTTGAGTCATTGCTGCTCCAGCATTTTTATGTTGTGTTCAAACGAAAATACCGATAGCTGCCTGTTAATACAAGTGAAAATCCCCCATTTGACGTTGGCCTGCTGATAAAAATGAGAATATTAGCAATAACAGAGATAACTTTGACTTAAGAGAGTTTATTCCTCTGTTCAATTCCGTTATCTTAACCACTTCGCAATAGAATAAAAAAGCTATCACATGCCATTAAAAACTGATGAGTTGAGAACCCAAGCTCTGGGTCCTATGCCAACTCCTGCCGAACTAGGCAATGCACACCCTATTACTGACGACGTTGCTGAGCGCATTAAGAATTCTCGCCGCCAAATCGAAGATATCCTAACGGGTCGTGATAATCGCCTATTAGTTATCGTTGGTCCTTGCTCTGTTCACGATACAGATGCGGCACTTGATTACGCTGAACGTCTAAGCCAGATTCAAGATCAATACAAAGATGAACTATTCGTTGTCATGAGAACCTACTTCGAGAAACCTCGTACGGTTGTAGGTTGGAAGGGTTTGATTACCGATCCGAATCTTGATGGTTCGTACGCACTTGAAACAGGCTTGAACAAAGCTCGTAAGCTTCTGCTAGATATCAACAAGCTTGGCCTAGCTACCGCGACTGAATTCCTTGATATGATCACAGGTCAGTACATTGCGGACCTTATCACTTGGGGAGCGATTGGCGCTCGTACAACTGAATCTCAGATTCACCGTGAAATGGCTTCTGCATTGTCTTGCCCAGTTGGCTTCAAGAACGCGACCAACGGCAACATCAAGATTGCTATCGATGCAATTCGTGCAGCACATGCTTCACATTACTTCTACTCTCCAGATAAGAACGGCCGCATGACGGTTTACCGTACTTCTGGCAACCCATACGGTCACGTTATTCTACGTGGTGGTGATAAAGGCCCTAACTTCGACGCTGAATCTGTAGATACTGCGTGTAAGCAACTGGCTGAATTCGACCTGCCTCAACGTTTGGTTGTAGACTTTAGCCACGCTAACTGTCAGAAACAACACCGTAAACAGTTAGAAGTTGCACAAGACATTTGTGAGCAAATTAAATCTAACAAGAACCAAATTGCAGGCATTATGGCAGAGAGCTTCATTATTGAAGGCAACCAGCCAATGACAGATATCAACAACCTAGAATATGGCAAGTCGATTACTGACCCATGCCTAAGCTGGGAAGATACTGCAACAATGCTAGATATGCTTGCAACAGCAATTAAAGATAGAAACTTAGCTTAAGGAAACAACACAATGCCATCATTTGACATTATCTCTGAAGTAGAAGCAGTAGAACTGCGTAACGCAGTAGACAACGCAAACCGTGAACTATCGACTCGTTTCGATTTCCGCGGCGTTGACGCAAGCTTTGATTACAAAGATGAATCAGTAAAATTGACTGCTCAAGACGATTTTCAACTGAAGCAAATGCGCGATATCCTTCGCAGCAACCTAACGAAGCGTAATGTTGATCCTAACGCGATGGAAGCGAAAGCGGCAGACCAAACAGGTCGCACTTGGCACCAAACGGTTATCTTTAAGCAAGGCATTGAAACTGATGTCGCTAAGAAGATCGTTAAGCTAATCAAAGACAACAAAGTTAAAGTCCAAGCTTCAATCCAAGGCGACAAAGTTCGTGTTACTGGTAAGAAGCGTGATGACCTACAAGCTGTTATGGCTCTAGTTCGCAGCGGTGAACTTGGTCAACCTTTCCAGTTTGACAACTTCCGCGACTAATTTTTGAGTTTGAGTGACCGCCTATTTGGGTTGCTCATTCATCAGCACAATGTCGTGTTTGAAATAGCAAAAAGCCACTTCTTTCAGGGAAGTGGCTTTTTATTTATCTGGTCCAGTTTTAGTTTTATTCCGAGCCTCTAGCCGATTTAAAACAACCAGAAAGCTCTTATTTCAACTAGAAGCAACTACCTCAACTGAGTACTTGGGCTGCTGACAATTTTAGATCTTTGCCGACCAACAGATTAAACTCTACGCTTGCTGGTGGAATAAACACACACACTCGTAATTTCTCTGCTCTTGCTTGCTCAAGCTTTGTTGATAGCTCTCCGCTGTTGGCGTAGCTCTCTCTTTCTGCATCTCGGCGGCACAGGTCGATAAATTCAAATGGACAATCGCTCGGTGAAAGTACGAGCTCTGCCTCCTGCATCAAACGTAAAGCCTTCATAGACAGCAGCTCGACATCTTGCTCGAATTCAATCCAAGTGACCTGCCCTTTGCTATCAATGCCTTCGGTTAGCGCTTGCTGGTAGTAAGACTCTAACTGCTCTCTGTCATTCACCTGCTCGATAAAGCTGGATGACAAGAAACGCTCCCAAAACTTACGACGCTCGTCGACGGTTGGGAATGACTCTTTGATCGAATTGCGTTTTGATGCACCGAAGTCTGCTATCAAACCTATGTTTTGTGGCAATACCGTTTCGAGTTTTTCTCTGATATTTCTCACTAAAACAGGTGATGCACCGCCACTAGAGATGGCAATTTGGATTCTGCCGCGATTTATCATCGAAGGTGTGATGAAATCGCAGTAAGGAAGATCGTCAACCACATTGACTAAAATGCCCAGTTTTTTCGCATCATTATACACTTGGTGATTCAAGCTTGGGTTGTCTGTTGTGGCCCAAACCTGCAAGTAATTTTTCGATATGATCTGTGACGAATAAAAGTTTTGAACCCAGTGGAGTTTGTTCTCGTCCACAAGCTGCTTTAAGTAAGGCGCTACCTTGGGAGACACCAAAGTCACATCCGCCCCAGCTCGTAGTAAGCTATCGACTTTACGGCAAGCAACCTCACCCCCACCAACCACTAAGATTGGCTTATTTTCTACATCCAAAAACATTGGGAAATAACGCATGTTCTTCCTTGAGGTGACTTCAATAACTATTCAACCATGCTACCAAATTTGGAGCATATTAATAACTATCCAAGTGCAATAAAAATATTTATTCACCAAATTTCAATCTTTCTGAAGTTTAATGTTTCATCATTGTGACATTGATTCAGAATATTAACCTAGTCAATTGTCAATATAAAAATCTAAATCTCGTTGCACCAACAGTGTGAAGCGCTGCACTATTTACATTAAGTTAACATTTGGTCATTCTAATTGTGTTCGGATTTGTGATTTCATTCAAAATTCTTTTTAAATTATACATTTGTGAAAGTACGGATCCTTTCCTAACCTTATAAATAGTTGTTTAAATCGCACACAGTTTCATTTGCAAAATGCAACCAGTTTGATTTGAGTAACAAGGTCATAGAAAACGCAACACATATAGAAAACGCAACACATATAGAAAAACTCAAATGAGCACGAGTATCAGGTGTCACCTGGTTAACAAGGAAGGATACAAATGACAAATAAACTAACACTTCTTGCTTCAGTAGTAGCTGCATCAACTGCGATGATGGCAACATCAGCATCAGCGGCAGAAAGCACTCTGGACAAAGTCACATCTCAAGGTTTTCTAACTTGTGGTGTAAGTACCGGTCTTCCAGGGTTCTCTAACCCTAACTCAAAAGGTGAATGGGAAGGAATTGATGTTGAGTATTGTCAAGCTCTTGCAGCGGCTGTACTCGGTGACAAAACTAAAGTTAAGTATGTACCTCTTACTGCTAAAGAACGTTTTACCGCGCTTCAATCTGGCGAAATCGACGTACTATCTCGTAACACAACATGGACACTACATCGTGACACTGCTCTAGGTCTGAACTTCGTAGGCGTTAACTACTACGATGGTCAAGGCTTCATGGTTAAGAAAGAACTCGGTCTAACAAGTGCCCAAGAGCTTGATGGCGCTTCTGTATGTGTTCAATCAGGTACAACAACTGAACTTAACCTAGCCGATTACTTCCGTAACAGTGGCATGTCTTACAAGCCAGTGGTATTCGATACGGCAGCACAAACATCTAAAGGCTTCGACGCGGGTCGTTGTGATGTGCTAACGACTGACCAATCTGGTCTATACGCACTTCGCCTAAACTTAGCTGATCCTAAATCTGCACAGGTACTTCCTGAAATCATCTCTAAAGAGCCACTAGGCCCTGTTGTTCGTCAAGATGATGACAAGTGGTTCAACGTTGCTAAATGGACACTTTCAGCAATGATTAATGCGGAAGAGTACGGTATCTCTTCTAAGAATGCTGACGAAATGCTTAAGTCAAAAGATCCAAACATCAAACGTATTCTTGGTGTAGACGGCCCTAAAGGTAAAGGCCTTGGTATTCGTGACGATTGGGGTTACCAAGTAATTAAACAAGTTGGTAACTACGGTGAGAGCTTCGAACGTACTGTTGGTACAGGTTCACCACTACAGATCTCTCGTGGCGTAAACGCACTATGGAATGCGGGCGGCTTTATGTACGCTCCACCAATCCGTTAATAAATTTACAAGCATCAATTAGGGCGGACTTTTCCGCCCTATTTATTAAATGGATTTGAGGTTATAGCAGTATGAAACCTAATGAAACTATTTCTCCAGCTCAGGCAAAGCCACAGCCCAAAAGTGCCAACCTTTTTTACAACCCCACTTTTCGCTCAATTGTTTTCCAAATTCTCGCCGTCGGGGCGCTTTGTGCTTTCTTCTACACCATTGTAAACAATGCACTCACTAACTTAGATTCCCGTGGTATCGCCACTGGTTTTGATTTTTTATCTCAAGAAGCTGGTTTTGGTATCGGCTTAACACTGATTGAATACGACGAAACATTCTCATACGGTCGTACCTTCTTTATCGGTCTTCTCAATACCGCTTTGGTTTCTGTACTCGGCATCATGTTAGCCACGGTACTGGGCTTTAGTATGGGTATTGCAAGGCTCTCTTCAAATTGGTTAGTTAGCCGATTTGCAGCTATCTATATTGAGATATTCCGAAACATCCCTCTTCTGTTGCAAATCTTTTTCTGGTATTTCGCCGTTCTACAAGCCTTACCTTCTGCTCGTCAAAGTATGAGCCTTGGTGAAGCCATTTTCTTGAACGTACGTGGTTTGTACTTCCCTGCACCAGTGTTAGAGCAAGGCAGTAGCATTGTGATCGCATCATTGATTACTGGTGTCATCGCTACTTTTGTTATCAACATCTGGGCTAATAACAAACAAAAGCTAACCGGCCAACAAACACCAATGTTGCGAATTGCTGCGGCACTGATTGTGGGCTTACCGTTGGTAACTTACTTTGTTATGGGCATGCCTATCTCTGCGGAGTACCCAGTTTTGAAAGGGTTTAACTTCAAGGGCGGTATTAGCATCATTCCTGAACTAGCAGCGTTGATGCTTGCTTTAAGTATCTACACAGCAGCGTTCATCGCCGAGATTGTGCGTTCAGGTATTAACGCGGTAAACCATGGGCAAACAGAGGCTGCGATGTCTCTAGGTCTCCCTAGAACACGAACCCTCAAGCTGGTGATTATTCCACAAGCATTAAGAATTATTATCCCACCATTAACCAGTCAGTATTTGAATCTGACCAAAAACTCATCACTTGCGATGGCCATTGGTTATCCCGATCTTGTGTCTGTATTTGCAGGGACAACATTGAACCAAACTGGACAAGCTATCGAAGTAATCGCGATGACAATGGGCGTCTACCTGACTCTAAGCCTATTAACATCCGCTCTAATGAACATATACAACCGCAAAGTAGCGTTGGTGGAGAGATAAGATGAGTACACATCAATTTCAACCTGATCTTCCGCCTCCAGCGAATACTGTTGGAACTGTCGGTTGGTTAAGAAAAAATCTATTTAATGGACCAATTAACAGTGTCGTCACTGTGGTCCTTGGTTATTTTGCTTTCACTTTATTGTGGGCAATAGCAGATTGGGCATTCATTAATGCTGATTGGATAGGAACAACTCGAGATGCCTGTACAAGTGACGGGGCATGTTGGGTTTTCATTAGTGTTCGTTGGGACCAATTCATGTATGGCTTCTATCCAGAAGCTGAACTGTGGCGCCCTCGCCTTTTCTACGCAACGTTAGCTATTTTTGTCGTTTTGTTAGCTTACGAAAAAACACCTAAGCGCACGTGGATTTGGTTGTTCTTCGTAAACATCTACCCGTTTATCATTGCTGGCTTACTATACGGTGGTGTATTTGGACTAGAGGTTGTTGATACCCATAAATGGGGTGGTTTACTAGTTACGTTGATCATCGCACTTGTTGGTATTGTAGTGTCACTTCCTATTGGCGTTGCATTGGCACTTGGGCGTCGTTCAGAGATGCCGATCATCCGCAGTATGTGTACTGTTTACATCGAAATTTGGCGTGGAGTACCGCTGATTACGGTTCTATTTATGGCTTCGGTAATGCTTCCGCTCTTTTTATCAGAAGGGATGGAAACCGATAAACTGATCAGAGCGTTGGTTGGGGTAGTACTATTTAGTGCGGCTTATATGGCAGAGGTAATCCGCGGTGGTTTACAAGCAATACCAAAAGGTCAATACGAAGCAGCTGATGCTTTAGGGTTGAGCTACTGGAAAAAAACAGGGCTTATCATTCTACCTCAAGCTCTTAAGATCACGATTCCTTCAATTGTGAATACCTTTATTGGTTTGTTCAAAGATACCAGTCTGGTTTTAATTATCGGTATGTTTGATGTATTGGGAATTGGCCAAGCCGCGAATACCGATCCTGAATGGCTTGGGTTTTCAACAGAAAGTTATGTATTTGTCGCGTTAGTGTTCTGGGTGTTTTGTTTTGGCATGTCGAGATACTCGATTTGGCTAGAAAACAAACTTCACACCGGTCACAAACGATAATTAACAAGATCAAGGACGTATTATGACGCAGCAAACAGAAAACAACTCTCAAGGTCTTATGATCGAGTTAAAAGACATGAACAAGTGGTACGGTGAGTTCCACGTTCTTAAAAACATCAATTTAGAAGTTAGAAAAGGCGAGAAAATTGTAATTTGTGGCCCTTCCGGTTCAGGTAAATCCACGATGATTCGCTGTATCAACCGATTAGAAGAGCACCAAAAAGGTCATATCTTCGTTTCAGGTAATGAACTGACAGAAGATCTGAAGAACATTGAAGCCGTGCGCAGAGATGTAGGTATGTGTTTCCAACACTTCAACTTGTTTCCACATCTGACGGTATTGGAGAACTGTACTCTAGCCCCTATTTGGGTAAAAAAGATGCCGAAAGAGGAAGCCGAAGCCATCGCGATGAAATTCCTTGAGCGTGTAAAAATCCCTGAACAAGCGGATAAATTCCCAGGCCAACTGTCTGGTGGACAACAGCAACGTGTGGCAATTGCTCGTTCTTTGTGTATGAACCCTCAGGTTATGCTATTTGATGAACCAACATCGGCACTCGACCCAGAAATGGTTCGTGAAGTATTAGACGTAATGGTCGAATTGGCCGAAGAAGGCATGACGATGTTGTGTGTAACGCACGAGATGGGCTTTGCTAAAGAGGTCGCAGATCGCGTTATCTTTATGGATGCAGGTGAAATCATAGAAGAGAACAACCCTGTCGACTTCTTTGAAAACCCACAATCGGATAGGACGCAGAACTTCTTGAGCCAAATCTTGCACCATTAATGTGTTATGATGCATAAACTACAGAGGCGGCTTAGGTCGCCTCTTTAGTTTTCGATGTTATCGTTCGTTTTCCAAAGGTTATAAATCATTAGCCAGTAACTATAAAAGTTTGAACATCGAGTGTTAGCGACACTTTATACGTCATTAGAAATACTTTGTTACACCTTCAGAAACACTTAACCGACTATTTTGATTATTATTTTAGGTATACAAGAGGAATGAAAGACTTGATTTTTCGAACTTTCAGCCCCATAAATGTACTAATAACTATTGAAGTCACCTTACGAGGAAGATTATGAACAGCCCTATGTTTTCACGCACAGCATCTCAAGAAAGTGCTCTGCAAACCAATAAAGTGTTGCGTAACACCTACGCACTACTGTCTATGACACTACTTTGGTCTGCTGTAGTAGCAGGCGTATCTATGGCGATGAACCTTCCTCGCCCTGGTCTTATCATTATGCTAGTTGGTTTCTACGGTCTTCTATTCCTAACAGAAAAGAACCGTGACAACAGCATGGGTCTAGTCTTCACATTCCTATTTACAGGTTTCTTAGGCTACACCATCGGTCCAATCTTAAACATGTACGTTGGCGCAGGCATGGGTGATGTCATCCTAACTGCACTTGGCGGTACTGCACTGGCATTTATGGCTGCATCTGCTTACGCCCTAACAACTAAACGTGACCTTTCATTCCTTAACGGTATGCTAATGGCTGGTTTCGTTGTTCTGCTAGTCGGCATGGTTGCAAACATCTTCCTACAAATGCCACTACTATCACTGGCAATGAGCGGTATGTTTATCCTATTCTCGACTGGTGTAATCTTGCTAACAACGCAAAGCATCATTCGTGGTGGTGAAACGAACTACATCTCTGCAACGATTAGCTTGTATGTTTCTATCTACAACATCTTCATCAGCCTACTAAGCATCTTAGGCATTATGGGTAACGACGACTAATCGCTTCCATCACTGAATCATATCTAGCCCAAGAGCCTATCTCTTGGGCTTTTTTTATCCATAAGTGCAATATTTTTTGAGATAGCTACAATTTCTGTTGAGAAAGATAAACTTGGTCATGTACTCTATCCGGATAGTTAATTGGACTCTGGATTAAACATGTTTGAATATAACGGCAAGCAAATCGAAACCGACGCTCAAGGTTATCTGTTGGATTACACTCAATGGGAAGAAGGTATGATTGAAATTCTTGCTCAAGATGAGGAAATTGAACTTACTGATGCACACTTAGAAGTCGTACATTTTGTAAGAAGCTTTTACGAAGAGTTCAACACCTCACCAGCGGTTCGCATGCTCGTGAAAGCAATGGAAAAAGCTCACGGTCCAGAAAAAGGCAACAGTAAGTACCTTTTCAAATTATTCAAAAAAGGCCCTGCCAAACAAGCAACCAAGCTCGCCGGTTTACCTAAACCAGCAAAATGCTTGTAGAACTAAAATAGCGCTAGGTTGATCTCAACGTAAAAAGTTAAATACTGTAGTGTCCTACAGTATTTTAAACTCCCCTACACGTACGTCCTGCCGCTCATGATCTTTAACTTGATGCATGACGACATTGTTTACTGTTGCGCTCGGTGGTCCAAGATTAAGCCAAGCGTGTAACTTCTCAAGTTTCAGCACCTCTCCGACCGCTAACACTTCAACTCGACCATCATTTAGGTTCTTTGCATAGCCGGAAATGCCCAAATCCTGCGCCTGCCTACTGGTGTGATAACGAAATCCAACACACTGAACTACGCCTGACACGACAAAAATATACTGCAGAGTATCCATAACGTTGCCTCATAAATTATATGGATGATATAGTTGCGATTCTATTCATTCACCATTTATTGGTGGGCTTACTTCGAGTATTACAATTATGAAAGAAATCCCGTTTCGTTGGATTGACAAATATCTCATTCACCTAAAAATCCAAGAAAAGTTCTATCTACTATTCTTATTACCTCTTATCGCCCTGGTTATACTGACTTTAGTTTTAGATAGCGCTGCGGACTCTTTACTTGCTCACCTTTATCAGGATGAATTGCTCCTGATGAAAGGTCTGATTGAAGCTGGACAACTCACCAAAGATCAGGTCGCTCAACTCGTTAGCAATTCTGACACCATCTCTTTAGGATATGGCGCAGGATCTGTTTCTGTCATGAATGGCGCCTTCAGTTTAGTCGCAAGCCATGACCAAAACTTATGGTCAGCTCTGTCTACTACTCAGGTATCGATTATTGCAGTAACTCTCACGCTGATAGCTCTGGGGGTTTACTACATCATGACTTTCATTGGTGGTGCTATGTTCTCGATGAACAAAGCACTCAGCACACTTGCGAGTGGCGATTTAACTTGTCGCATGAACTACTTTTTAGTTCGCGATGAGTTCAGTGAAATTGCTATTACTATCGATAAGGTAGCCGAGCGTGAACAAAACATGGTTCTCTCAATCCAAGAGTCCGTTGCTCTCATGCAGCAAATCAGCTCAGATTTGAACCAGTCAACACAACAAAGCTCAGATATCTCAAGTAATCAACAAGAGCACTTGAATAGCCTCGCCAGCGCAACTGAACAAATGGCAGCAACGATTCGCGAAGTCGCTACCCTTGCCCATGATTCAAGCACTCAAACAATGGACGCTCGTGGTGTCGCACAAAGTGGTCAAGTTAAGGTTTCTAATACTTTGGAATCGATCTCTAGCTTATCCCAAGAGATTCAATCGGCTTCGCAAGCAGTAGAAGAACTCGATGCTAATGCAGCGCAGATCGATGAAGTAGTCGCAACCATCAATGGTATCTCTGAACAAACTAACCTGTTAGCGCTAAACGCTGCGATTGAAGCTGCTCGAGCTGGAGAGCAAGGCCGTGGTTTTGCAGTTGTTGCTGATGAAGTTCGCGCTCTTGCCGGACGAACTCAACAAGCGACAGTTGAAATCCAGAGCATGATCGAGTCGTTACAGCGTAACAGCGTAACAGCGTAACAGCCAATCATTAACAAAACTGATGGAAGTGACAGTAAACAATGCCAATGAAGGCCAAACACTGATGTCGGAAGTGAACGTTGAGATCGGTTCTTTAGCTGAGAAAAACCAGTCTATTTCTGATAGTAGTACGCAAATTGCTACTGCTGCAGAAGAGCAAGGTGTCGTTGCGGATAACATTGCACAAAGCGTTGAAGAGATTCGTCATCAATCAGACGGCATCTGCGAGATGATCAGTAAAAGTAACTCTAACGTTGACCAACTTCGTAAGCAGAGCGATACGATGGAAGATTTACTGACAGGTCTTAAAGCTTAATACTGACATCTAGCCACCATCTAATGATGGTTCAATACAAGGGCTGCTTTTGCAGCCCTTTCTTATTTGCTTTTCCCTTGTACTTCCCCGACAATACCCCTCCTTCAAATTCAACAAACAGAGTAAATTATGACTCCTTCAATTCATCTAGCTAAAGGCCGAGATAAATCACTACGCCGTAAACACCCTTGGGTATTTTCACGCGGTATCGATAAGGTCGAAGGCGAACCACAACAAGGTGAAACTGTAGACGTATATGCTCAGAATGGTCAATGGCTAGCAAAAGCGGCTTACTCACCAGAATCTCAAATTCGAGCTCGTGTTTGGACATTTGAAAAAGAAGAAATTAACAAAGCGTTCTTCGTAAAACGAATTCAAGACGCGCAATCACTGCGTGAAGACATCATTGAGCGTGATGGTTTAACTGGCTACCGCCTTACCGCTGCAGAGTCTGATGGACTGCCAGGTATCACTATCGACAAATATCAAGACTACCTAGTTTGCCAACTACTAAGTGCGGGCGCTGAATTCAATAAGAGCGTATTGGTTGAAGCTTTAATTGAATGCTTCCCAGACTGTAATATTTACGAGCGTTCAGACGTAGCAGTTCGTAAAAAAGAAGGCCTAGAACAAGTTGTTGGTGTACTTCACGGTGAAGAGCCACCAAAATCTATCGTCATTGAAGAAAACGGCGTCAAAATCAGCGTAAACATCATGGAAGGCCACAAAACTGGCTTCTACATGGACCAACGTGATAGCCGTAAAGAATCAATGAAGTATGTTAAAGGCAAAGATGTGCTTAACTGTTTCTCATACACTGGCGGATTTGGTCTTTACGCACTGAAAGGCAACGCAAAACGTGTAATCAACGCAGACGTATCTCAACTTGCTCTTGATACAGCTAAGTTCAACGCTGAACTCAATGAGTTTGATATCTCAAAAAAACGCGCTGTATTCCTAAACGCAGACGTATTTAAACTACTTCGTGAATACCGAGATCAAGGCACTAAGTTTGACGTCGTGATCATGGACCCACCAAAGTTCGTTTCAAGCAAAAATAACCTAACATCAGGAGCTAACGGCTACAAAGATGTAAACATGCTTGCAATGCAAATCTTAAACCCTGGTGGCACTCTACTCACCTACTCTTGCTCTGGCTTGATGGGCACTGATTTATTCCAAAAAATCATCGCTGACGCTGCTCTAGATGCAGGAAGAACCGTTAAATTTGTCGAGCGCTTCGAGCAAGCCGCTGACCACCTAACAGATACAGCGTACCCAGAAGGCTTCTACCTAAAAGGTTTTGCCTGTAAAGTGTTGTAACTGTAGGGTGTTGCAACCTCAACGTAAGGTTTCTTAAGCGCGATTACTTTACTAAATTAAGATATAAAAAAGGGCCTTTCGGCCCTTTTTGTTTAGTTGCTTGTTGTATCGTATATCTTCAGTAAATCACTTAGGATTGCACTCTCAGATAGCCCCGCGTACTGGCCAGCAGCACCTTCAAGAACAATTTGTTGACTATTCTCACCAACCGAAGTCCCTGCTTGAGAGATTGTAACAGTTAAATCACCGTTACCTTCAACAACACCAATTTGATTACTCTTAAGTAAACTGTCTATAGTATCATTCGCATCTGTGTGCAGTAGTTCTGATAAATCTATCTTATCCTGTCCCTTTGTAAAGTCAGTAATAACATCTCTTTCACCATCTCTAATGTCATTCCGAGAACTAGTCGTGTCTTGATCCACAAACTTAAAGATATCGTCATCACTGCCGCCAGTTAATATATCGTTACCAAGACCACCGATAAGAATATCTTCACCAGCACCACCTTTAACTGTATCGTTGCCCGTTCCACCTCGGAGGCCATCATTACCTTGTCCGCCATCTAGGTAATCATTACCAGCACTACCGAAAATGACATCTATACCTTTTTCACCGTATACATAATCATCGCCAGCACCACTATGAGCAATATCTAAATACGCGTTACTTTGACTCGGCATAGAGTTATTAAAGGCTGCACCTTCACCATTACTGTTTGATGCTAACAAGCTACTGTCTGAACCGTTAGTAAATGATTCTAATGTCGCTTGAGCGTTAGCCTGCTTAGATGCACTATCACCCGCTGTATCATCTAACTTTGAATGACTGTCACCAAGCCAAATGATATCGTCGCCTTTTCCAAGGTGTACATGATCTCCTCCAGCACCAACATTTACTTTAAATCCATTAGCCACTTCTGATTTCGTGAAATACTCTGTTGTTGAATCCCTTTCAACAGAGCTCCATCGGAGCTTAGCATTACCATTTTGATGGTGGTATAGCTTAAGAGTATCGACCGCATCACCTGGCGCACTAATATCTAAACCGGATTTACTAGCAGGAACATTAAACACCAACTTATTACTACTAGTATCACCATCACCGTCTTTCAGTGTGTAATCAAAATTAAGTGTTGAAGGCTTATCTTGGGGTTTACCACTAAACTTATACGCTCCGGTGTCAAGGTCAATTACGAATACGAACTTACCATCGACGGTTATGGTTAATTTGTTCGTTGCTTCATCCTTAGAGTAGCTGATATTCGAAGGCATAGTTCCCGACGTTGAGATAGTCGAACCATTAAAGTCAAATGAACCAGTTCCAAATTTGATTTGACTTACGTAACCACCATCTGCTCCAAAACCAGAACCGCTATCTGAGATTGAACCTGTTACGTTTTGTACGATTGAATGAATAAGTGCATCACTCAGCTGAGATTCATCATCAATAAACTCTGCGTTTTTATCTTTGGGACCTGTTCCATCATATGCAACTTTGTTTATCTGATGTTTGCTAACTTTTAGATCAATTCCAACTGCGTGCGCGGTAATATTGTTAGTAGTTAAATGCTGCTTCCATGAAGCCTCTTCATATCTATCTATTTTATCATCTTCATGTGTTGCGCCATCGCTGATGAAATAACTGACGTTATTTGCGTTAGGTATGCGTAAATTGGAGTCAGTATTCCAATAATTCTTACCACCCTGTATCGCATCATCATAAGCTGTACCACCTCCGGCCTGTAGGTCGTTGATATAATCCTTCACTTCGTCGACAGTCATCCATGCTTTGTTATTATGCTCAATCAGAGAAACGTTATAGTTGAATGTTATAAGCTGAACACGGACATTATCTGATGCTCCTGAGTATTGACTAAGCATTTGCAATACAGACGCTTTCAGAACATCAAGACGACCTCCTTCCATTGATATAGAAACGTCCAAAATAAGCTGAACATTAGTGCCTTGAGTATCAATAGTCGTATCAATTTCTTGATATTTAGCATCTGGCTGGTCGTCTTCAATTGAAACCGTAATCTGACCTCCAGAGCTAGACAACCCGGAAGTATCCTTAGCAATCACTGGAATATGAATCGATAAGTTATCTTCCCCACTGGTGTTAGGGTGATCAATAGGAGCTTTAAGTTGTACCTCATAATGTCCACTACTATTTAAAGTCGCTTCAATAACAGGTTTACCGTTAGCTTCGCCAAGAAGTGTGTGACCATTATTTGATACACTCCAAGTAATTGTATGCCCTTCAGATGTCAGAGGTTGGCCAGTTGATGTTGTTACTGTAATTGAACTTGATTCACTAAATACAGTGTCAGACCAGTTACCATTGGCATCGGTAATAGACAAATCCCCCTGAACAGAGTGTCCATCAGTAGGATCACTCGGCAAACCTATCGTATCCGTAATACCCCCACTAAGAGCTTCTTCAGACACACTGACTGATTGATTCCTGATGACAGGTGCAACTTCATTGTCGAGTATCGAGCCAGTACCTGTGTCACCACCAATAGTAATCGTGTAATTTTCAGTATTTTCTACAAGAACGTCATCTAATGTCGGAACAATAACTTTAAAGTAAGATACGCCTTTAGGCACAATAATAGATTGCTTATCTGCACTCAGTTTAACGCCATCCGTAAACGAAATGTCTGCTTTTCTAACATCACTACTATTCGGGAAGTTAAATGAGTATGTCACGTCTACATCAGAAGAACCTGTCAGTAAAACGCTATACTCTAAAGCCCCCCCCTCAATTACCGCACGAGCATTAGCAACATTTACAGATGGTTTATCAGAAGCGTCTTCATTTATAGAGCCCGTAGCTGATACACCGTGCTGACCGTGATTAATGATTACATCTTTACTAGCATCAGTTGAAGATTGGAAAGGTATCTCACTCAACTTAATTCCAAAGTCTTCTGATGTTTCGAAACGGTTATCATTTACTGTATCTACATTAACTTTGAAATCCGTAACTTTCGCAGGAAGTGTGAATGTTCCATTCACTTCATTTACCGAAATAGTCTCAATCTCTCCGCCAGAAACATAAGTGACTGTAACCCCAGCAAACGGCTTACTACTGTCTGCAGCTAAATCCTCAAGGTTTGCTTTGCCAACGCCACTAGAAAATTCAAACTCGACTTTCATCTCAATCGACGCTTCAGACACATTCGATAGTTTCCCATCAAATACGGCCGTGCTTCCTTCATCAACAGCATTAGCATTCGTCAATGTAAGCGTAGGGTTATCTGTATGATCTAACTTGATTGTACCTTGACCTTTCAGATCAGAATTCGCTTCATCAATACTTGAAGTTCCACCTACCTGAGATTTTGTATCAACAATGTGTAACCCAAAACGTTCGGTCCATTCGAATTTCTCATCCTGCACGGTTTGCACCGTTACACGAAGTTCGGTAGTACCCGCTGGAATTTCAACATAACCGTTAACGACATTGGCAACTTGGAAATCGCCGTTAGCATCTTTGTATTCGTAAGTTAGGCTATTGGTATCAATATCATCAAATTCGGTATCGTAACCATTCGTTGTCGCTTCAAATTTAACATACTGTTTTTCTGATGATGCTTGGTTCAACTCCACCTTAAACTCAGCAACATCACCCTCTTTCACTGCTACAGCATCGTGGACTGTTATTTTATCAACAAACTCTGTTTCATTGATCGTGACTGTCGCTGTTGCTGTGTCTGTTCCATCTGTGACTGTATAAGTAAATGTTGGTGGCGTTGCTAATGGATCTTTACCATTTTGTGCATAAGTAAAGTTACCGCCTGCATCAACTGTTAAAACACCATTCCCTACGACAACATTAGCTTTTCCGTTTGAATCAAAGACTAAATTTTGCCCATTAATTTGAGTAACAGTTAAGGTATCACCTTCGAAATCACTATCCACACCATTACCAGTATCATCAGTAATAAAGTTGCCTGTCACTGTTGAACCTTCTACAACGGTGTAGCTATCGTTAGTAACAGCTGGGGCTTCGTTGGTGCCCGTAATGGTGATGGTGACATTTTGTTTCGCCGTGCCGTCTTTCGACGTCACTTCGTACAC
>NZ_JBFSTC010000033.1:20434-49387 GCF_041466605.1 Vibrio sp. 10N.247.310.17
ACATTTTGTTTCGCCGTGCCGTCTTTCGACGTCACTTCGTACACTTGTACGATGCTTTCACCGTCTTTCAAGCCTTGCACAAATGGGTTTTCATTATCAACTTTGAACGTCCAGTTTCCTTGGGCATCGATCGTTAAGCTACCAAGCTCGCTTGTTGGCTTCGCCACTCCAGTGCTGTCGTCATTGCTACTGATTCCTTTCCATATAACATTAGTATCGAACGTTCCATCACCGTTGGTATTAGCCACTTTTAGAGTGCCATTGGTTTCTATGGTATGCGATATACTTACGTTCACATCCTCTGTCACAGAACCCTTATCAGTTAAATTATCACCATGAATAACTGTTTTCCCTGTCACTGATGAATTATCGGTATGGTTACCTACGTTTGTTACTTTGATGCCAAAGTTTTCATTTAACTCATCAATTTGATCTTGCTTAGCCTGCACATTAATTTTAAACGTCTTCACACCTGCAGGTATTGTTACTTTTCCATTTTCGAACTTCGCGACTTCTGTTGTAGTAATACCGTTTTTAGTTATTTGGTAAGTAATACTATCAATTGAAATGTCATTTTGACTTGCGGTATATCTGCTTCCAACCAATGCCTCTATGTTATACGTCATAGGAATTTCTGTAGTGCTATCTATAGAAACATCAAACGTAGCGATATCTCCTTCATCTACAGAATTAGGGCTATCTATGCTCAATTTAGGTTTATCGTTATCTGGCGTCACCGGCTTGGTTGGGTCTACCGGATCTGGATCTACCGTACCGGTACCATCGTCTTTGATGGTCGCCGTCGCACTTTGTTTCGCGCTATCTGGATCCGTGATGGTGCCGGTTGCCCCCGCCACGCTGACGTTGAAGCTTTCGCTGCCTTCGTAGACGTCATCATTTTCAGTGACTACGCGAACGTTCACATCTTTCACGCCCGCGGCAATGGTCAAGATGCCGTTCGCTGGCACCACGGTCCACACGCCTGGTGCGGTTTCGTACTCGTACGATTTGATGTCCGCCACTTCCGCTTCGTCGTGGTCTAACGTCAATTGCACGGTCACGTCTGTGTTCGCTGCCGCGCTCAAGCTCACAGTGAAGTTCGCGGTGCTGCCTTCGTTCACATCACCGCCACCGGAGATGCTCACCGACGGGCGGTCATCTGGATTCACTGGCGGAATAGGATCGGTTGGGTCAACAGGGCCAGTACCGTCATCTTTGATGGTTAACTCGCCCGTACCTGAGCCTGTCACGCCTGTTGCGCCGGTCACTTTCAGGCTCAGTTTCTCATCGCCTTCGTACGTACCGTCGTCTTTGGTCGCGACTTCAACGACTAGCTTAGTTTCACCCGCTTTGACGGTGTAGGAGCCGTCAGCGTTCGGTGTTACTACGTTACCCGCGGCATCTTTCACAACGATGCTTGTGATATCGTCCGCGGTTGCGGTGCCGTAAAGGGTCTCTAGCGTTACGCTCACGTCGACTGATGCGGCTTTGCTTAAGCTCACATCAAAGCTCGCTGTCGAGCCTTCGTTAATCACTTTACTGCCTTCGATGCTCACCGCTGGGCGATCATCTGGATTCACTGGCGGAATAGGATCGGTTGGGTCAACAGGGCCAGTACCGTCATCTTTGATGGTTAACTCGCCCGTACCTGAGCCTGTCACGCCGGTGGCGCCCGTCACTTTAAGGCTCAGCTTCTCATCGCCTTCGTATGTGCCGTCGTCTTTGGTCTCGACTTCAACGACTAACTTAGTTTCACCCGCTTTTACGGTGTAAGAGCCATCAGCGTTAGGTGTTACTACGTTACCTGCGGCATCTTTTACCACAATGCTGGTGATATCATCCGCTGTTGCGGTGCCGTAAAGGGTTTCTAGCGTTACGCTCACGTCAACTGATGCGGCTTTGCTTAAGCTCACATCAAAGCTCGCTGTCGAGCCTTCGTTAATCACTTTACTGTCTTCGATGCTCACCGATGGGCGGTCATCTGGATTCACTGGCGGAGTAGGATCGGTTGGGTCAACAGGGCCTGTGCCGTCATCTTTGATGGTTAGCTCGCCCGTACCAGAGCCTGTCACGCCTGTTGCGCCGGTCACTTTCAGGCTCAGTTTCTCATCGCCTTCGAACGTACCGTCGTCTTTGGTCGCGACTTCAACGACTAACTTAGTTTCACCCGCATTTACGGTGTAAGAGCCGTCCGCGTTAGGTGTTACTACGTTACCCGACGCATCTTTCACCACAATGCTGGTGATATCATCCGCTGTTGCGGTACCGTAAAGGGTTTCTAGCGTTACGCTCACGTCGACTGACGCGGCTTTGCTTAAGCTCACATCAAAGCTCGCTGTCGAGCCTTCGTTAATCACTTTGCTGTCTTCGATGCTCACCGTTGGGCGATCGTCTGGATTCACTGGGGGAGTAGGATCGGTTGGGTCAACAGGGCCGGTGCCGTCATCTTTGATGGTCAACTCGCCAGTACCTGAGCCTGTCACGCCCGTGGCGCCAGTTACTTTCAGGCTCAGCTTCTCATCGCCTTCATATGTGCCGTCGTCTTTGGTCTCGACTTCAACGACTAACTTAGTTTCACCGGCTTTGACGGTGTAAGAGCCGTCAGCGTTAGGTGTCACTACGTTACCCGCGGCATCTTTCACCACAATGCTTGTGATGTCGTCCGCTGTTGCCGTTCCGTATAACGTCTCAAGCGTAACGCTTACATCGCCTGACGCAGCTTTACTTAGACTTACGTCGAAAATTGCTGTTGAGCCTTCATTAATGATTTGGCTGTCTTCAATACTTACTGTTGGCTCGACTTCCACTGAGCGGAATAGATCAAGCAAACTTAAGCTTTGAGTACGAGACAAACCCAGGCCTTCGAAACCTGTTGTTACAAATTCGGTAGCTGGGATGGTTTCGTCACCATCACGTTCAATAGTTCCACTGCTAACTAGGCTCGAACCTCGTACACCTGCCGCAGTTGCAAACTCTTCACCCAACTCTGTAGGATCTTGCCCTTCTTCTAAAGCGGCAAAAATGTTTTCAATGTCTTGGTCAAGATCGACTTCACCGCCATCTTTTCCTTGTGACGCAAAGCGCTTAACTGAAATCTGAGATTCAGAACTTTCATTTTGGGATTCTAAAATGACATCCCCAGCTTGTAATGGCTGGCCGTCTTCTAGGACCTTGATTGTGCCATCTATCGAAATAACAATGCGTTGACCTAATGCTAATGCACCGCTCGCATTCAATACTGTCATGTCCATATAAATCCCTAAGCTCATTTTCTGTTTGCGACGTCAAAATAGTGACATCAATCTTATAATCTAGTGACAATATAACATCTAATGTCATATAATTCCTAGCTATGAATTACATCTTTAATAACTTACAATGTAAACGAATGATAACGGTCACTGAGTGATAATTAAGATGACGAAAACTTCCATATAAGTTATTGTCTTAGGGAAAGATAACCCAAACACTCAAATCAAATTTAAGTACTCAAAATCGACTTAAATTGTACGGCGATCGGTTAACAACTTTACAACCATTTACGAATGCTCATTGAGCATTCGTTATTTTTTTGGCGGTTCATCTAAATTTGATATATTCAAGCTTAAAAGCGACAAACTTAGGTGATACTCCATTTTTGGGAGATTGAAATTGAACTGGATTAAAACGACTACATTAGGGTTGGCTATTGCACTCAGTTTACCGGCTAGCGCGCAAACCTTAGAGCAAGCCGTCGCGTTTACTTTAGAAAGTAACCCTGAAATCAAAGCGGCATATAACCAGTACGTTAGTCAACGTTACCTTAACGATGCTTCTGGTGGAGCTTACCGCCCGAGTATAGATTTAGACGGTGGCATTGGTTACGAATATACGGATTTGGCTACGAATTCGAGCTCAACAGATCTAACGCGTAAAGAAGCAGCAATTACGTTGACACAACTCATTTGGGATGGCGCTAATACTTCTAACGACATTGATCGTACCGCTGCTGATGCAGAGTCTGTCCGTTATCAATTACTATCTAGCGCTCAAGATATTGCACTGCAAGTAACCAAAGTTTATCTTGATTCCGTTAAAGCTTATGAAGTGCTTACACTTTCTGAAAACAATCTCGCGACGCACAAAAATATCTATATAGATATCAAGAAACGAGTTGATTCAGGCATTGGGTCTACAGCAGACATGTCTCAGGTGGAAGCTCGTATTGCAAAAGCTCATGGTAATTTGCTGGCAGCTCAAAATAATTTATTTGATGCCCATACTCAATTCAAACGCCTTGTTGGCCAAGCCCCACTAGGCTTGGTATATCCACGTGCTGACGCAGGCTCTATTCCTTATACGATCGACGGTGCTTTGGCAAAAGCCTTTAACCAACACCCGGTTATCAAAATTGCACAAGCTGACGTAGATTCAGCGAAGTTCCAATACAAGCAGTCGAAGAGTACCAACTACCCAACTGTTTCTTTTGAAGCAGCTCAAAGGTGGCGCGATGATGCAGGTGGTACGAAAGGCAACAGCGATGAATTTTCTGCGATGCTCCGCTTAAAGTACAATCTCTATAACGGTGGAGCCGATCAAGACCGTGCCGAAAGTGCCGCTTATCAACTCAACAAAGCAAAAGACCTACGTGAGAGTACTTACCGCAATGTAGAAGAAAGCTTACGCCTTTCATGGAGCGCTCTTGACTTAACCGTTCAGCAGAAAGATTTCTTGTCGGATCACGTAGACTCGGCTTCTGACACCGTTATCTCTTATGAAAAACAATACCGAATTGGTAAGCGTACCCTTCTCGATCTACTTAACACTGAAAATGAACTCTTCGAAGCACGTAAGGGATTTTTAGACGCTAAGTACGATGTACAGTACGCAAAGTATAGAGTCATGAATGCTACAGGTAACCTATTAACAGGGTTACGTGTAGAGACTCCACAAGAATGGAATGAAAAGGTAGAATATTAATGAAGCTTCTCAAAACTATACTCCCACTATGCTTCGTGGTTGCTTCTGCCAACATCATGGCTGAAACAAATGATGAATTCACTTATCGTGCTCTTCCTAGCACCACACAAAGTTATGATCTCGAAGATGATGATAATGATGGTGTTATCAACGCTCGCGATTTATGTATAGACACACAAATAGGCGCTGAAATAGATAATGATGGCTGTGGCTCGTATTTCGAGTCTAGCGAAGAAAAAGATCTTCATATTTTATTTGCCAATGACTCTGCAGAAATTAAACCTGTGTTTCTGAGCCAAATTCGTCAAATGGCTGCGTTTCTAAAGCGTTACGAAAACACAAGTATTCAATTGCAAGGTTATGCTAGTAAAGTAGGTAATGCCGAATACAATCTCAAGCTCTCAGAAGAACGTGCGGTCAATGTAAGACGTGCGCTCATCAGCAATGGTATCCCGCCATCAAGAGTCTATACCGTAGGGTACGGAGATGCAGGCTTCCGTGATAATGACACTGAAACCAATCATGCACTGAACAGAAAAGTTGTAGCTTCTGTTGTCGGATTTAAAGGCAACATCAAAGAAGAGTGGCATATATTTACTAAAATCGGCAAATAGATTCTACCGCACCCAAACCATACTGAAACGTTTGGTAAGCGTTTCAGTATCCTTATAATTCCTTGATCGCCATATACCTACCCCTTGTATAATGTTAATCTTGTCTTGTTATCAACATAGAGAAATTATTCATGAGCAAACTAACCGCTGATACTCAAGCAAATCTAGAACTTTTCGTTTCTGAAACACAAGAAACTAAACTGGTATGGGGCCTTCGCAACGAAGAAGGTTGGCTAGCATGTGACTCAAGTGAATTCGAAAACAGTGAAGTGATGCCGTTCTGGTCTTCAAAAGAGGACGCTCAGACTCACAACGTTGAAGAGTGGGCAGACTTCGAAGTATTAGAAATCCCACTAGATATCTTTGTAGAAGATTGGTTACTGACCCTAGCTGAAGATGGTGTTCTTGTTGGTACTAACTGGAATGCAACATTGGAAGGTAAAGAACTTGAGCCTTCTGATCTAGCGAAATTATACATCTAGCTTCCAAGATCGGTCGTACAATAGCGTACGACCGGTTACCTATGATAAGCCATTGAGAATTAGAGATTTACCTCACATAAAAAACCATTAACTCGCCAAAAAAATTGAAGCAATATCAAACTATCAATAGAATACCGTTCTTTATCTGATTGATATTATCTCGTGATTCACTCCATTTTCATTGCCTTTCTGCTTTTCATCAATCTTTATTCTTTTAGCCAAGCATCAACATTGGATCATGAACCTTATCCAACAATTAGCTCCTCGGCATTAGCTCCCCACACAACTCCAAATGCTGATTGGAACGCACTCTATCTCTCGACTCTAACTCATTCCCCTTCGCGCGCATTGAACATGCTGCAAACACGCTACACGAGTTCAACAACCTACGGGGATAAGCTCTACCTTTCGGCACTGCTATATCAATACATGAGCCAGCGCGATCAACCGTTTTATGGAATCGCTTCAAACGACAGTGACTACCAAGCGATAGAACAAGCGTTTATTAATGCCCTAGTAAATGATGGACAAGGTCAGTACAAAGAAGCTCAGCAAGGCTTTTTGTCCATATTAGTAAAAATGCAATCAATCAACGATGTTACAGGTAGAGCATTATTAAAATACCAATTATGTCGTTCTCTCAATGAGCAAGCTAAATATCATCAAGCGAACTATTATTGTTCTGCACTTCAGTCGGATTTACATGACATTGCTGACCCTGTATTACCAAAATTTGGCACTTATCGAGTGATCGCTAACAATCACCATTTCCGCAGCGACTATCAAGCCGCTCTAGATACTTACCTATCACTGATAAGCGTGTTCCCACAAGGACACGATATTTCGGGGATCTATAACGATGTGGGTAATTTGCTCAAAGAGTTAAAGCAATATGATAAATCGGCAGAGTACCTCATAGAAGCACTCGCTCTGAGATCGGATGCTTCTGATTTGATGAAAGCACAAGTTCATCATAGCCTTGCAGATCTTTACCTTAATCAAGGACAAAGTGACCTAGCAATTAATCACTTTCAAAAAGCAAAAGCACTGTTGACTACATCATCTCATAGCTACGGCATTGCGCTAACAACTCTTGGTTTAGGAAAAGCATACACGCAGACGAAGAACTATGATTTGGCGAGAGACTACCTAGTAGAGTCTCTATCGGCTTCAAGCAAGCTAAACAACGATGTCATTCGAATCAATGCTTTCTTAGCAATCAGCGATATGTTCGAAGACCAAAAACTTAAAACGGAAGCGCTCAATTATGCACAACAAGCTTTGGAGCTATCCGAACAAGTCACAAGACATAAGTACACCGCTCAAGCACTACTTCAACTATCTGATATTCATCAGACACTCAGCGATTACAAGCAAGCTTTCTATTTCTATCAGCGATACTCCTTAATACAGTTCGAAACCCGAGATATAGATAACAGGTTGGCTTTTGAAGCACTAGATCTAGCTCATGCTAGGTACGAAAAAGAACTAGAGAGTTCTTTCCTGAGACATCAAGCAAATTTAGACCGACTTCAAATCGAAAAGATGGAACATCAAAGGGTGGTGTATAACATGATTGTTATTCTATTGCTGTGTGCGGCTAGCTTTATGATCTTCACAAATAAGGCCATTCGTGCAAAAGCAGCAATCGATGCCATGACAAAGGCGTATAGTCGGACCGAGATAATACGAAGAATCAAGCGTATCAAAGCCTGCAAAGGAACAGAAAAACAACATGTTCTCGTTTTGCTCGATCTAGATAAATTCAAGAAAATTAATGACCAATATGGCCACCCTACTGGTGATAGAGCACTCGTTCATATAAGTCAGCAAATAAGACAACATTTAATTAAAGGTGAGCTGTTCGGGCGCTTAGGCGGCGAAGAATTTCTGATTATGCTTACTGATACAAAACCAGCTGAAGTACAAGAGCGTGTAGAGGAGTTACATTATGCTATTTCGAGTGCAGTTTTCTTATCAGAAAGCAAAAAGCCACTTAATGTAACCGCGAGTTTTGCTTATCTAGCAACCTCAAACGCATTAAGTGACTTTGATGACTTATACTCGGTTCTTGACCAAGCACTTTATCAAGCGAAGAGTAATGGTCGAAACTGCATCATCGATGCTTATAACGACCCAATAGACTCACCTGATGTTATTTATTCTCAGCCTGTTTACGAACCAAATCAGCCATAATACCCTCGCGATCACCTAGGTAGTCGTTAAGGCCAACTTTACGCAGTTCACATGCAGGGCAATCGCCACAACCATCACCAACAATGCCGTTGTAACAAGTCAGTGTTTTGTTTCTAACAAGCTCAAGTGCTGAGTACTGGTCTGCTAACGCCCATGTCTCAGCCTTGTTTAACCACATTAACGGTGTTTTAATATCAAGCGGCTTGTCCATACCTTGTACAAGCGCAGAGTTCATCGCTTTCACAAAGTTATTACGACAATCAGGGTAGCCTGAGAAATCAGTTTCACACACGCCCGTGATTACGGTATTTGCACCGATTTGGTAAGCGTAAATACCCGCCAAAGTTAAGAACAGAATATTACGACCAGGAACAAAAGAGTTTGGTAGTCCATTCTCTTGTAGCTCATGAGACACAGGGATATCGTCGCGAGTCAGAGAGCTGATAGCCAGTTCATTCAACAGAGTCACATCCATCACTTTGTGTGCTTTCACACCAAGATCTTTTGACAACGACTCAGCCACTTCAATCTCGAGTCTATGGCGCTGACCATAATCAAACGTAATCGCATGAACTTCATCATACTCTTTTAAAGCTTGAACAAGACACGTTGTTGAATCTTGACCACCACTGAATACTACCACTGCTTTTTTCATCTTAAATCCTTACGAGAATCTTCTACTAGCGACTTATCTAGGCCAGTAAACAAATGCAACCTATGCGATGCTCAAATATTTGTGAGTTTGTATTGATAAGCGCCAATTACGCTCAATGCAGGTATCAATACAAAGCTGAGTAGCGCGGTCTTTTTGGCTGATTGGTTGCAGAGCGATAACAGTGTCGCTAGCAACCGCAGCTCGCTCCAATAAACCGTCAAGTTGTTCGATGTCTTTGCTTGTGCCTACTGGATGCTTAATTTCATTCGCACGAACGAGTGCGCTATCAAGGATATCCAATTTGGCTTTCATTGCGATTTTTGGTGACACCGTAACCCAAGTATCCAGTGTGGCTTTTACTTCTGATGTTCCGCTGGTCTCAATCTGACAGCGACAACCGTGCTGCTCAAATGCTTCAGTAAGAGGGACAAGATCATAGATGCACGGCTCACCACCAGTAATCACAATGTGCTTCGCGGTGTAACCTTGCTTGATATATTCATTCACGATTCCTTGCGCATCAATTGCAGACCAAGTCGGTGAATCCTCTGTCTTAACCATAATATCACCAAGGCTCGTTTCATCTTCCGGCAACGCTTCCCAAGTCTGTTTGGTATCACACCAAGAACAGCCTACAGGGCAAATTTGCAGTCGAACAAAAACAGCAGGAACGCCGGTAAATACGCCCTCGCCCTGGATGGTTTCAAACATTTCATTAATCTTGTACAACTTACCCTCAGCTCAATCATTTGATGAAATTAATCAACCGCAGACCTTAAAGCACTTGCCCCTTTTGGTCAAACAAATGAGTACTGATAAATGAGTTGATCAAAGCCCTAGCCTGAACTTTCAAGTTCCCTTATCCTTTCGCCCATTAGATTTCGTTAGCTTTTAATTTTTTCGTAAGGAACAACATGTACAAACTGATTGCTCTTGATATGGATGGCACACTACTTAACAGTGAAAAAGTGATTTCTCAAGAGAACAAAGACGCGATAGCTAAAGCTCGCGCTGCAGGTGTGAAAGTGGTTCTGGCTTCTGGTCGTCCTTTAGAAGGCATGCAGAGTAAGTTAGACGAGCTTTCAATCAACGGCGAAGATGACTTTGTACTCTTCTACAACGGCTCTGTGGTTCAGAATGTATCGACAAAAGAGATCATTCACAGCGAGATTAGCAATGGTAAAGCCGCGAAACAGATTGCTGCATTAGCACAAGAGCTAGGTGGTTATGTGCATGCCTTCAGCAAGGTTCATGGCTTAATAACACCTGAAAACAATGAGTACACCGCTATTGAAGCGCGTATTAACGGCTTAAAGATTACCGAGCTCGACTTTTCTCAACTAGAAGACGACCATGAAATTATCAAAACAATGATTGTCGCGGAACCAAGCAAGCTGACCGAAATCATCAGCAAGTTGCCACAAGAACTTAAGACTCAGTTTACTATCGTGCAAAGTGCACCATTCTTCTTAGAGTTCTTAAACCCAAATTCAAACAAGGGTGTCGGTATTGAAGCAATCGCTAAACATTTGGGGATTACAGCGAAAGAAGTGATCTGCATGGGCGATGCTGAAAACGATCACCATATGCTTGAATACGCGGGCATGGGTATTGCGATGGAAAACGCAATGGAAGAAACCAAGAAACTGGCGGATCACATCACAGCGGCCAACGACGACCACGGAGTCGCCGTCGCGATTGAAAAGTTTATCTTCAACTCGTAAACGGTCAATAGGCTCGAGTGAGAATTACTTTTTGCTTGTTTCACAAATGACAAAGGCTGTGCACTGCACAGCCTTTTTTGATTTTATGTTCGTCGGTTCGCCTACTCTCTTTTCCATGGCAGACGAAACGCCACGACACCAAATAGAATCAAGATTGGGAAACGTAAGGTCTCAACAATAAATGAAGCGATGCCACTGAATGAGACGAAACTTCCAGCCCAGCTAATCAGCAGATTCCCCGCTAACAACATCGCCATCACTCCAAATACAATCTTGAATGAGAACTGGCCGACCAAAGGCTTCGAATCCGTTAACGTTACTAAGCATGCAATCGTCATCAAAATTGCCACCCAGAAAGAGAATGTTGGCAGTGGCCATATCACCGTGAGAACAATCGACAGTAAGCACAATGCCCACCAGACACCTTTAGAGCTTAATAAGGCACTAATATCAACATCAGGTTTCGCATCTAATCTCACGATGTGCCAAGTCGTTAACGCGCCCAGTACGCCTCCCATTAAGACATCACTAAAGAACGCACTGCCTGAATAAGACGTAAATAGCATAATCCACAATAGGCCCGCGAGCACTATCAAAATCGATTTTTGCTCCAAGAGGCGCTTTAGTTTCCAAAAGACTAACAAGGTTAAACTCACCCACAAGCCAGCCAATAAACTTGGAAAGCTATACCCACTGCTCATCACTAGCTTCAATGTTGGCAAGTAAGCATGCGGACGTGGAAAACCAAACCCTTGATGGGCGATTAAAGTGAGCAATGTCACCGAGATCAAAGTGAAGCCAAACTTCAACGCGAAGTTACGGCCCAAATGCCAAGCAATTAGCGGCAATATCACGATGAAAACCCATGGCTTCGCTAACGAGTCAGTTAAAAGCACAGTATTCGCAAACACGCTTGGCATATTATCGAACGCGTTTTGAAGCGACACAATCCAATTTAATTCAACTTGATGGGCTTTCGGTGCCGCGCCCACCAGCTCAGTCACATACGTCACAGGTTGATCTGTCGCAGATAAAAACAACTCATTAATCTCTGACCACTGCTCTGGGTAACGATATTGCTTTGCTTCCAACTCAATGGGAGGAAGTAACATCGCTCTACTAACTTCCACGCCATAATGAGGAGCAAACCATATAGGTAGTTCAAAACCACCTAGCTCATTTCGAGTTTGAAAACTGATCACTTCAGAGTCAGAGACACAATCATATACAACGGCACTGTCGGTATATCCCAACACATCACCGACCGTCACGGACAAGCCCGCCTCTTCCCAAGTTTCTCGTTGCGCTGCGATGGCAGGCGGCTCACCAGAAACCACAGTGCCTCCCGGTAGAGACAATTGCCCCGTGATCAATTCATCAACCAACACGATTTGGTTATCAGCACGTACTACACACAAAGCGCCCGCGATATGATCGGGCAAAGTGTTGTTAGCCCAAGCGGAAGTAGTACTCAAAAGAGACAGTATGAAAACGAAAAAATATCTAATAACCAACGAGTTTACCTAAAAAATAATAGAAGAAATTTAAGACTGCTGTTGCAGTTGAACTATTGTAATCAAAGCCACACAAAATCGCTGTCTACGTTTTGTGCAAAGCCTTCCTCATCCATTGAATGTGAGGTGTGAACCCCATTTTTTGATAGAAGTCCTTGGCAGGTGAATTAAAGTCCCAAACCTCTACAAAGACTTGTTCAACGCCATAATCATCAAAAGTACTTTCAACTTTGTTAAACAACTTTTCAGCAATTGATTCTTTTCGATAATCAGGTAAGACAAACAGTTCATCGACACTCCCCATCGGCACCGGTTTACTCACCGTTGAGATAAGCTCACAAAAATGTCCGGAGATAAAGCCAACAATTAGTTCACCTTTTAATGCCACGTAGACTAAGCATTCAGGATCATCTAAGTAACGTGCAATGCTTTTTTCCTGCTCAATCTCTTCTGCCGTTTTAAAGTGCTCTGGGCTTGCAAGGTGGTGGTGATGGTGGAGATCGAACATTAACTCGTTAAGTTGTTCCAAATCCGCGTGCTTTGCGGCCCTTAAGGTGACATTCATGACTATTGCGCTTCTCAAACCAAATTAATATCTAAACTGAGTCTAGTTTACTTGGCGTGAGTATCTATACAAGTTATTGAATTAATTCATTGTTTGAAGTGTGTATTTTAGATACAAAAACGGCCACATTACGTGGCCATTCTGTTTGAATGATTTTGAATTAAACGAATATCGAAGCTATGGTTTTTGCTGTGGCTGTGGCTTTTGCTGTAGCTTCAGCTTTATGCACCGTTATCTTCTTTCTCTTCTTTGAGATCAGCAAGCTGTTGTTCTAGTTCAATTAGCTTAATTTCCGCCTCTACTTCAGCAACTCGCTTTTCTGCATCGGTGCGATTGTCTTTCGCTAGACCATCAGCAGTAACTTGGGTTCGTTGTGCGTTTCTTGCATCGTCCGTATCTTTCATTGAACCCGCTACACCACCGGTCACACCACCTAATGCAGCGCCCTTCACCGCTAAACTCGCATCTCCAGTTAGAGCGCCTGCTGTTGCTCCTAATAAAGCACCACCTACAGCACCACGATTACGTGCTGCATTCTCATTTTCGTTATCCATTGCTGGTGATGCGCAACCAGAAAGAGTCACAATCAGTGTTGCTAAAAGAAAAGGTTTAGTGAATTTCATAGGAGTCTCGCTTAGTTCTTCGTTTGGAGTAGAGCCATCTTAAGCAGAACCGCTAATGAGATAAATAAAGCCACGTTTAGACGATACATCATGTTCAGCTATGTATTATTCAGCCATCACATAACTGATTAATGATATATAGCTTTGAGCTCGCTTTATCCTCACCAACAAAAAAGGCGACCAATAAGGTCGCCTCAATCGCGCTTTCTCAATAATTCTTGTCTTTCACATATCTCTCTTAGCCTTTAGACCAAAAGTTTTGCATGTTTTCTGTGCTAGGTGGTGGCCTAACACCGCAATCTCGATAATGATTTTTATCGCCTATCCCCAATATCTTGCCATTTTCGTCATCAATCATAGCGGCAACTTTAACACCGTCTCCCACATGACGAGTCAACACGACAATTTCACCGGCTCTTTCAGACCTTACCGCGCCTAGGATTTGATATTCGTAGCGGCCTTTCCTTGAATTAACGATCATCTTCGAGTTAATCGGGTCGGCTTCATATCCCACACCAATATCAAAAACCGCTTGATAGAGATCGACGCCAGTCTTTGACACACATTTGAATATCTTGAGATGACTCAAAGGCTCTAACAACGCTCTACTCGCTTCATCCTTTGAAATACTGGCACTAGCAGCACCACTTATAAGTAAAGCAATCAACAAAAAGTAAGCTCGCATAAAAAGACCTCAAGTATCTGGGATTCATAATGAGGTCATAGTAAACGCAATGGATAAGCGGATGAATAAACTGGCGTTTAGGTAAACCATCACGCTGGCTTATGTATAAATCAACAAGCCGAAGGGAGATTACCTAAACTGCGACTTCTATTTGCCGAGCTTTCAGCAATTTCAGTTAAGCTGGTAGGATCGTCAATCGTCGAAGGCACCACATATTGCTCGCCTTCTGCGATTTGTCGGATGGTTCTGCGTAAGATCTTGCCTGAGCGGGTCTTAGGTAGTCTCTCAACAACCAAGGCTTGCTTAAAACAGGCTACAGCGCCGATCTCATTACGAACCTTACCTACAAGTTCAGCTTGTAACTCTGTGCCATCCACTTTTACGCCATCTTTCAACACAACTAAACCAAGAGGTAGCTGCCCTTTTAAGTCATCGTGAATCCCGACTACCGCACATTCTGCAATAGCAGGGTGACCACCCACAATCTCTTCCATTTCTCCCGTTGACAGACGATGCCCCGCTACGTTGATCACATCATCAATGCGGCCCATGATAAACAGATACCCATCTTCATCGAGATAGCCACCGTCCCCAGAAACGTAATAACCCGGGAATTGGCTCAGATAGCCAGATTCAAATCGATCATGATTACGCCAAACTGTTGGTAGACAACCGGGTGGCAACGGGCGTTTAAGAGCCACAAACCCTTGTTGATTAGGCTGAGCTACTTCACCGAGTTCATTGAGAATCTCCACTTGGTAACCCGGAACAGGTTTAGTCGAAGAGCCCGCTTTAACTGGTAAAGATTCTAACCCTGTTGGATTGGCAGAAATGGCCCAGCCTGTTTCTGTTTGCCACCAATGATCGATAACTGGCTTATTGGTATGAGATTCAACCCAATCCAATGTTGGCGGGTCTAAACGCTCGCCAGCCATGAAAATCGACTTGAGTGATGATAGGTCATACTTAGTCAGTAATTCGCCTTCGGGATCTTCTTTCTTAATGGCTCTAAATGCGGTTGGAGCAGAAAACAATACATCGACTTTGTACTGTTCACACACACGCCAGAATGCGCCGGGATCTGGCGTTCTAACTGGCTTGCCTTCAAACAAGATGGTTGTGCAACCATGAATCAATGGCGCATACACAATATAGGAATGCCCCACTACCCAGCCGACATCAGAAGCCGCCCAAAACACACCATCTTGCGGCATATCGTAGATAGTGCTCATCGAGTATTTCATGGCGACCGCGTGACCACCATTGTCACGAACCACACCTTTTGGCTTACCCGTCGTCCCTGATGTATACAAGATATATAGTGGGTCAGTCGCTAGAACAGGCACGCATACGTGAGGCAAAGCATCGTTAACCGCTTGTTGCCAAAGTACATCGCGTTCATTGCTCAACTCGGCTAGAGACTGCTCTCTTTGGAATACCACTACTTTCTCGGGCTTCCAACGGCTGTCCATGATCGCGCGATCGACCATAGGCTTATATGGCAGGACTTTATTTATCTCGACACCGCAGGATGCAGTAATCAACACCTTCGGCTCGGCATCTTCGATACGCACGGCAAGTTCATGAGGAGCAAAACCACCAAACACCACCGAATGCACCGCACCGAGTCGTGCACAGGCTAGCATTGCCATTGCTGCTTCAGGAATCATTGGCATGTAGATCACCACACGATCGCCTTTGGTAACGCCTTGCGTGGCTAACATACCTGCGACTTTTGCCACTTGGTTACGCAGTTGGTCGTAGGTGTACGATGATTGAGTCCCTGTAACTGGAGAGTCGTAAATCAGTGCCACTTTATCACCACGACCATTTTCGCAATGATAATCCAACGCCAACCAGCAGGTATTCATCACCCCATCAGGAAACCAACGCTCAATACCGTTATCGTCAGTTTGTAATATCGTTTTTGGTGGTTCAAACCAATCTATCGCTTGTGCTTGTGTTTCCCAGAACGAATTGGGGTCTTCCCTAGCCCATTGATACTCGGTGATATAGTCTGTTTTTCTGTTCATTCGATTCGTAGCAGACATAGTGCCTCCTCCATGATTTATCCATTAGTCCAAGCACCTAACTTTTGGCAGTAGCACTTGATTGCACTCTTTTCTCAGCGTTGTGTTCGTGAACATTTAACCGTTCACGACAATCGCTTTACTTAGGAAAAGGCACTCGAATGGCACCTTCCATGATCACTCGGGCACTACGACTCATAATTGCCCGTTCTATTTTCCAACCGCTTTTCGTCTGAATAGCTTTAGCACCCACTTTTAAGGTTCCTGATGGATGACCAAAGGTCACAAAATCTCGGGAACCCTCACCGACTGCCAAGTTCACTAACGTACCTGGTACACTCGCCGCTGAAGCAATGGCGACCGCTGCCGTACCCATCATGGCGTGATGCAGTTGTCCCATAGACAAAGCACGCACCAGAAGGTCGGTATCGTCAGCTAATACCGGTTTACCACTTGAAGCTTGGTACGCTTGAGGCTTAGCAACAAACGCGACTTTAGGTGTGTGTTGGCGTGATTCCGCTTGTTCTAAAGAATCAATAAGACCCATCGCCACTGCGCCATGTGCTCGTATGGATTCAAACAGAGCCAAGGCTTTTGAATCACTGTTAATATCCGATTGAAGCTCTGTGCCTTGATAGCCCACAGCTTCAGCATCAACAAAAATGGTGGGTATCCCTGCATTAATGTATGTTGCTTTGATGCAACCCAGATCGGGAACATCTAAAAAATCGACAACATTCCCTGTTGGGAACATAGAGCCACTCGCATCGGCGGGGTCTAGAAAATCGACTTGGATTTCAGCAGCGGGGAAAGTGACACCATCGAGTTCAAAGTCACCTAACTCTTGGACTTCTCCATCAGCGATAGGTACATGAACAATAATGGTTTTCTCTATGTTCATTTGCCATACTCGCACTTCGACCACGCCGTTTTCTGGAATACGATTCGAATCGACTAAGCCACTATGAATAGCAAATGGGCCTACTGCAGCAGATAGGTTGCCGCAGTTACCGCTCCAATCAACGAACGACTTGTCTATTGCCACTTGACCGAATAGGTAATCAACATCGTGATCGGCCTTACTACTTTTCGAAACAATAACGGTTTTGCTGGTGCTAGATGTTGCACCACCCATACCATCGGTTTGTTTGCCATAAGGATCCGGGCTGCCAATCACACGCAGAAGTAATGCGTCTCGTGCTTCTCCGGCGACTTGCGCAGCTTCAGGTAACTCTTCTAAATTGAAAAAGACACCTTTGCTTGTTCCGCCCCGCATATAAGTTGCAGGCACTTTGATCTGTTTAGTGTTCATCACAAGCTCCTACTGTGCAAGAAAGTCTTTGGCGAAACGTTGCAACACGCCACCAGCGCTATAAACATTCACTTCGTCTGCGGTGTCTAGTCGGCAGGTCACGGGAACATCAAGCTTTTCACCGTTTCTACGAGTGATGACTAGAGCCAAATCAGAACCTGCTTCAATGTCGCCGTACACGTCGTAAAGCTCGGTGCCATCCAACTCTAAGGTATTGCGATTCGTTCCTACTTTGAACTGCAGAGGCAATACCCCCATGCCAACTAAGTTGGTTCTGTGAATTCTTTCAAATCCTTCAGCCACAATCACTTCAACACCCGCTAAACGCACACCTTTGGCAGCCCAGTCACGTGATGAACCTTGTCCATAATCCGCACCCGCCACGACAATCAAAGGCTGTTTACGGTTCATGTAGGTTTCTATCGCTTCCCACATTCGCGTAACTTGACCTTCGGGTTCAACTCTTGCTAGTGAACCTTGCACGACTTCTCCAGCGTCCTTCACCATTTCGTTAAACAGCTTAGGGTTAGCGAACGTTGCTCGTTGTGCGGTTAAGTGATCACCTCGATGGGTCGCGTAAGAGTTAAAATCCTCTTCCGGCACTTCCATTTTGGTGAGGTATTCCCCCGCAGCGCTCGAAGCGAGAATCGCATTTGAAGGGGATAAGTGATCTGTGGTGATGTTGTCACCTAGAATCGCTAAAGGTCTCATACCAGATAGGCTTCGTTCTCCCGCAAGAGCCCCTTCCCAATAAGGTGGTCTGCGTATATAGGTGCTTTGAGGTCGCCAGTCATAAAGCGGCTCAGTCGTCACCTGTTCCTCGTCTGGCTGGAACATTTTCACGTAGATTTGTTGGAATTGCTGAGGCTTAACGTGCTCACCGACAACGGCATCGATCTCGGCATCACTCGGCCATAAATCACTTAAGTAGATTGGCTTACCATTGTTGTCGGTGCCTAAGCTGTCTTTCTCGATATCAAAGCGAATCGTGCCAGCCAACGCGTAAGCAACCACCAACGGCGGTGAGGCTAAAAACGCTTGTTTGGCATAGGGATGGATTCGACCATCAAAGTTTCGATTCCCTGACAACACAGCAGTTGAGTACAGGTCGCGGTCGATGATCTCTTGTTGGATTTTAGGATCCAACGCCCCACTCATTCCGTTACAGGTAGTACACGCATAACCGACGATACCGAAGCCTAATTGTTCCAGCTCAGGTAGCAAACCTGCCGACTCAAGATAGAGCTTGGCAACTTTAGAGCCCGGCGCAAATGACGTTTTCACCCACGGCTTACGAACTAATCCAAGCTGATTAGCTTTCTTAGCCACCAATGCTGCGGCGACTACGTTTCTTGGGTTGCTGGTGTTGGTACAAGAAGTAATTGCCGCAATGATTACGGCACCATCGGGCATCTGATCATCGCTGTACTGCTTAGCATGCTGCTCTTTCCAAGATGCTTGACTGATGCCTTGTTCAGCCAGCTCTCTGGTTGGCAAACGACGATGGGGGTTGGATGGCCCTGCAAGATTGCGCTCTACCTTCGATAAATCAAACTCTAATACACGTTCGTATTGAGCAGAGTCTAGATCGTCAGCCCATAGCCCGGTTTGCTTAGCGTAGCGTTCAACTAATTCAACCTGCTCAGGCTCTCGACCGGTGAGCTTCAGGTATTGAATGGTCTGCTCATCGATGTAAAACATACCAGCTGTTGTACCATACTCTGGCGTCATGTTGGAGATAGTTGCGCGGTCACCAATGGTCAGTGCACGAGCCCCTTCACCGAAGAATTCCAAATAGCTTGAGACCACTCTCTCATTGCGAAGGAACTCAGTAATCGCAAGCACAATATCCGTTGCAGTTATCCCTTCTTGTCGTTGACCCGTCAGTTTAACGCCGACAATATCAGGCAATCGCATCATCGACGGACGACCGAGCATCACTGTCTCAGCTTCCAAGCCCCCCACACCAATCGCAATAACGCCCAAAGCATCAACGTGCGGTGTATGGCTATCGGTACCAACACAGGTATCAGGAAACGCGATGCCTTCTTTAGATTGAATAACTGGAGACATTTTCTCCAAGTTAATCTGGTGCATGATCCCGTTACCCGCTGGGATCACACTCACGTTTTTAAACGCCGTTTTACACCATTCAATAAAATGAAAACGGTCTTCGTTTCTGCGCTCTTCAATCGCGCGGTTTTTATCAAACGCTTCGCTATCAAAACCCGCGTGTTCCACTGCCAGCGAATGGTCAACAATCAATTGAGTTTCGACAACGGGATTCACCTTGGCAGGGTCTCCGCCTTGGTCGGCAATCGCGTCTCTTAATCCAGCCAAATCAACCAAAGCTGTTTGACCTAGAATGTCATGACACACCACGCGCGCAGGATACCAAGGAAAATCTAAGTCGCTCTTGCGTTCAATGATCTGTTTTAAGCTGTCTTCAAGGGTTTCAGGATCACAGCGTCTTACTAATTGCTCTGCTAATACTCTCGACGTATAAGGCAAGGTTTTGTAAGCACCTGGGGATATTGCTTCTACCGCTTCGCAAGCGTCGAAATATTCTAAGCCCGTTCCCGGTAGAACCTTTCGATACTTGTTTTCATCAAGCTCTTGGTTTCTTTCAAGTTTTACATCAGACATACATCCACCATTATCTGTCAAATTCTATTCGTTGGTTCTCGAGGCCTTATCACATGAAGAGAAAGTCACCTCGAGATATAAGTCGGCTCGATATAGAGGACTAACGTAAATGGATTGGTAGCCAGTCTTGATGCTCTGGCCCGGTGTAGTCTGCACTTGGACGAATAATTCGATTGTTTTCTCTTTGCTCGAATACGTGTGCCGTCCAACCAGTAAGGCGGCTCATCACGAAGATAGGAGTAAACAGTTTGGTTGGGATGTCCATGAAGTGATATGCCGATGCGTGGAAGAAGTCAGCATTACAGAACAGCCCTTTCTCGCGCTTCATTACAGCTTCAACACGCTCAGAAACGGCATAAAGCTGTTTATCTCCCACCTCTTGAGCAAGCTCTTTTGACCAACGCTTGATTAGAGCATTTCGTGGATCGCTTTCACGATAAATGGCATGACCGAAGCCCATGATCTTATCTTTGTTAGCAAGCATATTCATGATGTTCGTTTCCGCTTCATCGGCGGTTTGCCAATCTTGGATCATTTCCATCGCCGCTTCATTCGCACCGCCATGCAAAGGGCCTCTCAACGTACCAATCGCTGCGGTGACACAAGAGTGGATATCCGACAGCGTTGATGCACACACACGAGCGGCAAAAGTCGAAGCATTAAACTCATGTTCCGCGTAAAGGGTTAGCGAGCAGTGCATCACCTTCTTGTGAAGTTCACTCGGTGCTTTATCCGTTAGCATTTTCAAGAAGTAGCCACCCAAACATGCTTCACTTTGATCTTCAGTATCAATGCGCACGCCATCATGGCTAAAGCGATACCAGTAACAAATAATCGCAGGAAAAAGTGCAAGCATACGTTCTGTTGCTGATAGTTGCTCAGAGAAGTCCGATTCTTGCTCTAAGTTACCCAACATTGAACAGCCCGTTCTCATCACATCCATTGGATGAGCGTCAGCAGGGATAAGCTCTAATGCTACTTTCAAAGGTTGAGGCAAGCCGCGCAGACCAACCAACAATGTTTTGTAATCATCAAGCTCTTTTTCACTGGGTAAATGACCTCTTAGTAGCAGATGCGCCACTTCTTCGAACTGAGCATGATTAGCAAGGTCGGTAATATCATAACCACGGTAGGTTAAACCAGTTCCTGATTTTCCTACCGTACATAGCGCCGTGGTTCCCGCACTCTGACCACGTAGACCAGCACCACCGATTGCAGGTGTGCTGGCTGTTTTTTCGCTTTGTTGTTGGTTTTCTGTAGAAGCCTTTTCGACAGTTGCTTTATCACTCAAAGATACAGACATGTTGAACTCCTTTTCTGTGTTAGCCGCCTGCACTCTTTGGTGCTGCCTGTTTATATGTCCGATGATCTTTATCATCGGTACTGGATATGGCGACTAACCATTTCACGTTATTGGATTAAGTTGATTTTTGATTAATTGAAACTGGTTTACCCTTCGCTTGAAAACAACTGATCAAGCTTGTTCTCGTAGTCGTGGTAATTCAGGTGTTCGTAAAGCTCCTTACGGGTTTGCATTGAATCCAACAGAGCTTCTTGATTGCCTTCAACTAGCAAATGCTTGTAAACATTCTCCGCCGCTTTATTCATCGCACGGAATGCACTCAATGGGTAAAGCACCATGTCGACACTTGATTGGGCTAACTCGTTACAGTTGTAGAGTGGTGTTTGGCCGAACTCAGTGATGTTCGCGAGAATAGGCACGTGCTTACCCGTTGCAGATTTCAGCGCTGCCGAGAACTTCACGTACTGGTCGAGCTGATTCATCGCCTCAGGGAAAATCATGTCCGCGCCCGCTTCAACACAAGCTATAGCTCGTTCAATCGCACTGTCTATTCCTTCAACCGCCAATGCATCGGTACGCGCCATAATCACAAAGCTGTCATCGGTTCTAGCATCGGTTGCAGCCTTAACTCTATCGACCATCTCTTGCTGACTTACAATCGCTTTATTTGGTCGATGACCACAGCGTTTCTGGGCCACTTGGTCTTCCATGTGAATTGCAGCTGCGCCTGCCTTCTCCATAGCGCGAATTGTACGTGCAATATTGAATGCGCCACCGAAGCCCGTGTCGATATCCACCAGCAAAGGCAAATCACACGCATTGGTAATACGTTCAACATCGACCAATACATCGTTCAATGTCGTAATGCCTAAATCTGGCAAACCATAAGACGCATTGGCGATGCCTCCACCAGACAAATAGATCGCCTGATGCCCTAAGTTCTTTGCCATCATCGCGCAATATGGATTCACCGTACCGACGATCTGCAATGGGTCGTTGTCTTGCACAGCTTGTCGGAACTTAGCCCCTGCTGATAACTTCATAATGACGCTCCCTGTTAATTGTTTATTTATATCTAACTTTTATAACTACTGATGTTTAGCTCTCGCCAGCGAAGAACCGCTGGCAAATACCAGTCGCCAGTTAATCAAGATCTTTGGATTGAATTTGTTGTTCTATAAGCAATCGGCTTCCCGAGATGTGTCTTCGCATTAGCATTTCTGCTAGCTCTTCATCACGGTTGCGAATCGCTTGTAGGATGTATTTATGCTCATCAAGCGCCTCTTTTGGTCGAGACTGAGCCCTAGGCGATTGATAGCGGTACATGCGTAGTAGGTGATAAAGCTCATCACACAGCAGCGAAATGAGTTTGCTGTTACGACTCGCTTTGATAATGCGGTAATGGAAATCGAAATCCCCATGTTGATGAAAGTAAGAAGAACCTTCGACTTCATCGATGTGTTTTGAATGTGTCGACAATAACCCTTCAAGCCCGACAAGCTCTTCTTGTGTGATATGTCTAGCTGCTAAGCGAGCCGCCATGCCTTCCAATGCCTCTCGCACTGCGTACAACTCGAGTAATTTGTCTGCCGAGAAGGTAATAACTCGAGCCCCTATATGAGAAATACGTTCGATCAGACCAAGCCCTTCAACACGCATTATTGCTTCACGTAATGGGCCTCGACTTACTTCAAAGCGTTTAGCCAGTTCAGGTTCCGAGATCTTACTGCCCGGTGGTAATTCACCGTTAACAATCGCCTCAACAAGATACTCAGTGAGGTTTTCTGATTTAGTGTTCTCTTTATCGTTCACACGTGTTTTCATGTTTGCACTTAAGGTGAGATCTTTTATCGCAGTATTCATATTCACGCTGCTCACTTCTGATTGCCGACCCTAACTGTCAACAATTTCATAACATGAACATAAAATACACGATCGAACTGTCGACAATCAAGCAGATTGTCGACAATTTAGACTAAGGTAGTATTTTTTATAGACGATAAAAACTCATCCAAAAGGACACTAAAAACAACTTAAATACTTGTTATTTATTAATTTAAACAGGACAACAACAACCAGCCCGATACCTACTCTAAAGTCATTTAAAATCGATGTGTCGACAACTTATAGCCGAACTGGTCAAAAGCAGCCCCGTTTGTGCCTATCCACCAGCTCACCGATAAACAGATATAAAAAAGGCGCACTCATGTGCGCCTTTCATTCATCGAACCCGTTCTAACAAGCCAACCTTTAATCAAGCTATCTGACGAGTGACTTCGAGGTATTTGCTGATATCGACAAAATCAATCTGTTCTGGTTTGAGATACTCTTCTGCATAACGCAGGTGAGTACCGCTGGTTAAGAACAATCTAAACAGTTCGATATCAAGATGCTCGTCCAACGCCATTTTATACATGATGTCTACAGCAACACTGATTGGTTTCGCCTTCTTATAAGGCCTATCCGCAGCAGTTAACGCCTCAAAAATATCTGAGATCACCAGAATACGTTCTGGGATTGAAAGGTCATCACCTGTCAGCTTCCTTGGATAGCCTGTGCCTTTAAGGGTTTCATGGTGAGTCGACGCATAACGAGGCACACGGCTTAGCTCTTTCGGGAATGGCAGGTTTTCAAGCATCTTGATGGTACCAAGCATGTGCTCATTTATCTTAAACCTATCTTCAGCAGTTAAGGTACCACGCGCAATACTCAGGTTATAGACTTCGCCCAGATTGTATAAGTGCTCAGGCACATCCATTTTTATTTGATATTTCGGGTCGAACTCTAACGGCCTATCTCTTTTCACTATATGTTCAGGCTTGTCACATAACAGCGGCTCTACCGCTGGTAAGCTTGAACTCGATTCTCGATTCAACGCCTCTATCGGTGACAAACCAAGTTGATCATCAAAGTTACGTGTCCAAGTCGTCTCAGCTATCAAGCGAATACGAGCGACTTTATCATCACTCATAAACTCACCACCGAGGTTCGCTGTCGCAATAAACTCAAAGTCCTCTTGTAGTTGCTGTTTGGTTGACGCAAGTTCATCAGCTACCAACTCAGCCGGTAGAGACCCTTCGAGTTGTTTTGTCAAAGCTGTAATTTCTGCATCACGCCAAAGCACTTCAAATCGAGTTCTCACCTCGTGAATTCGGTTGTAGTTAGCTTCTAGCTTCGTACCTTTATCGACGATGTGTTCAGGTGTCGTGATCTTGCCACAATCATGAAGCCAAGCAGCAATTCTAAATTCACGACGTTCATCGTCGTTCTCAAATTTAAAGTCTTTGAAATGCTCAGACTGCGATTTTTCAGCCGCACCAGCCAACATCAAGCCCAGTTCTGGTACGCGGTTACAGTGCCCAGCCGTATAAGCGGACTTATCATCGATAGCTTGAGCGATAAGTTTAATGAACGACTCAACAAAGGCCTCTTGGGTCTGTTCATGCCGCTTAATCTCTGCAGCCATACCTTTCACCGCAATAGACAGTTCCCATACCTCTTTAATTCGAGTCTCAACAAGCTCGACACTGTCATAATCACGCATCTTGATCTTATGAGTCTCCTCCTCTAATTGACGAATAGGACGCACTATCGGTGCACCAAAAACCCATGCAATAGGCAAGGTCAAACTCATCAGTAACATCGTTACGCCAACAGAGGTTACTAGACGTTTATTGACTGTACTAAAGATTTCAGTTTCGGGAATCAATACCGCAAAATACTCAGAGTAGTGTTCGCCCGTGTCTATTTTCTTTAAATAGAGATGCTTGACCTCGCCATTCAACTCTACCCTTATCATACTGCCTTCAACCGTTGCTTCCTTAGCCAAATCATAAAGTTCAGTATAAGGAACCGTCGTATTCGTATTAAAGCCGGTATCATGGAGCCACTTTTTCGCTAAGGCATCAAGTTGTTCATCACTCAATCTACTGATAGCCTTATCAATAATTGGAAGCAATTGCTTATGCTTGCTCTGCAACACCAAATGGAATTGATTTGTGTAGTTCCGTTTTAGATCTTCTAGAGTCCCATTGACAACAAGGCCTGGCTGGAAAAACCTATCTAATGCAAACGAGAGTACGGGTTCTGCTTCTAAGAAAGCAAAGTTCTCTTCGCTTTCAATTGAATTAAATGCAGACTCTAGGTTTTCAAATTCAACTAAATCAATGTTCGGAAAATCCTCTCTCAACTTAGGAATAATTGACCACCCAGATAAAATGGCAACTTTTTCACCCTCAAGCTCGGCATAATTAGTGACAACCTTCGCGCCGACCCTTGTCACGATAGAAAATGGCAATTCATAAATTGGAGTCGTGTATAGGCCATCTATGCCATTATTTTTATAATGTTGAACCGATTGCAGGCCATCAATACTTCCTTCTTGAAACTTACTGACAAGCTCGTCCCAAGAGAAACCATTCACAAATTCAAACCTGATCCCAGTCATCTCACCGATCATTTTGAGAAGGTCTATCGCATAACCGTTTGGTTTCCCCGCCACAGAAAAGTCCATCGGCCCCCAATCATTTTGATTAGAAACTAGCAGCGGAGGGGTATCGTTAACCAAGGTTTTTTGCTCAGATGATAATATCAATGTTGATACATCAAACTCCGATTCCTGATTGTTAACCTTGAGGTTGGACGCTATGATATTTCCCGATTTCGAATATAAGAAAGACTCAACCTTACTATCTTCTGCTAATCCAAGCGCCGTACCTGATAATTTGTTAGCCAAAGAAGACAACACAATATCAATACCAATCACATGTTGAATTTCAGATTCTATTTTCGAATCAAACGCTAAAGAATAAGTTTGTCCGGTAATTTGTAAATGCTGAAAAAGATATGGCTGAGTTTTTTCGACCGACTGAACATTGGCAGAAACATACCAAGGCCTGGTCGTTGGAAAGTAGTTGCTCTGCTCCGTAGTTGAGCTTCTGAGCGTAAACTCTTGGTCAAAGTATTTCGTTGTCCGGACTCGCTCCTGCCCTATATTTTTAATCTCAACCACAACCCAACGATCCGTTTGTTGTGCACCTATTTTTTCTCTAACGACAGGGGCAGATTCTAGATTAATAATTTGGAAGAAATTTTCATCGGATGAGCCAATGTAAATACTATAAAAGAGAGGGTTATCTTTAATGGCTTCAGAAAGAATACTACGCGACTCTTCTTTCGATATTTTGTTACTGATTGACCGTTTCACTGAAGCAAGTAAACGCGCAGTGTTGGCTGCGTCAGAATCAATAGCGCCTATATAATCACTCAGGTCATGAGACACCATCGTCAACTTTGATAGGGTATTCTCAGTCGCCATTTTTTTACTGAAGTAATATTGCAGTGAAACCGCAACAACAGCGGTAAGAAATGTCGCGAGTAAAAACATTCCTCCAACAGTAAATCGTAACGAAATTTTTTTGTCTGTCATTATTCGATCCTTGAATAACCATTAGCTCAGAAATGTAACGTGCCAGCAATATTTATATTATTACAGTAGCACACCCCACCTAGCAACACATTATTCTATATATACAAGAGCGTCTCCCTATCCCTCTCTCTGTGTCACAATAAAGTACCTACTTTAATGATACCCAACAGTATAAAACGGCTAATAGTCAAAACAAATTGTTCACACAACCTTAAGAAAAAATGAGAATAATTATTTCTTGAAGAATCCTAGAGCCACGTCCCCGTGAACTTTATGCACTTTATTCACCCAATGTTCTTTATCCTCAATCTCGCCGCATTAAAGACAATTCGTTAACACATCGTTAACTTTAACCTCATCTACTAAACACCCGATTCGTGTATTTAGTAGCTGGATATAAAACATAAGTTTCTCTCCATTGAAGAGATCCCCTACATAAGGAACGTGAACCATGTTCAAGGCACTGAAACCTACTCTTGCGGCTTCTATCATCGCAGCAACCTTTTCTTTTAACACTTTTGCTGCTGACGTAGAAAAAATCCACTTCCTAATCCCTGGCGGCGCTGGTGGCGGTTGGGATATGACGGCTCGTGGTACGGGTGATGTATTAGTTAAATCCGACATCGTAGAAAATGTCTCTTTCCAAAACTTGTCTGGTGGTGGTGGCGGTAAAGCCATTGCACACCTAATCGAGACGGCTCAACGTCAAGAAGACACGCTAATGGTGAACTCAACGCCTATCGTTGTTCGTTCACTAACGGGGATCTTCCCACAATCTTTCCGCGACCTAACTCCTGTAGCAGCAACTATTGCCGATTACGGTGCAATCGTCGCGTCTGCGGATTCTAAGTACAACACTTGGGAAGACGTCGTTAAAGAGTTCGAAACCAACCCACGTAAAGTAAAAATTGCTGGTGGTTCAGCTCGTGGCAGCATGGACCACCTTGTGGTTGCGGCAGCGTTCAAAGGCGAAGGTTTTGATGCGAAGAAAGTACGTTACATTACCTACGATGCTGGCGGTAAAGCGATGGCGGCACTGCTTTCTGGCGAAACACAGCTGCTTTCTACTGGCCTTGGTGAAGTGCTAGAGATGTCTAAATCTGGCCAAGTAAAAGTGCTTGCTGTGACGGCGCCAAAGCGTCTTGACGCTGCACCTAACATCCCAACACTGACTGAGTACGGCAACGAAACCGTATTCGCTAACTGGCGTGGTTTCTTTGCAGCACCTGGCACAAGCCAAGCGAAGATCGACGAGTGGAATGTAGCGCTTGGCAAAATGTACAAAACCGATGAGTGGCAAGTGGTTCGTGACCGTAACGGTTGGATCGACAACTACAAAGCTGACAAAGATTTTTACGCCTTCCTAGAAGATCAAGAAAAACAGATGGGCGACCTAATGCGTGAGCTTGGTTTCTTGAAATAACCAACAACCATAGAGGGCCTATGTGCCCTCTTACTCTTTCCTTGTTTCGCCGTGCATGAGTTAACTTCAAACTCCTTTGTTTATTCGTAGACGTATTACTAACGCTTGCCGATTCGTTGTAAACGCAAGTGGCTGATAAACCAGTACCGTAATTCGCTTACCTTTGGTTAGTGATCCCAGACATTTCATTGACTCGCTCATGTACGGCTTTTTTACTTTTTATACCACCCCAAATGGAGTTGGATATGTCGGACTTACCAACCAAATTTCTGAGTAAGGAATCTTTGCTTTCGAAGGATCGCATCGGAGCCATGCTCTTTATGCTTGCGTGTTTATGCTATGGCTACCAAACCACGCTGATTCCTTTGTTCCCCGGTGACGAGTACGAACCCTTCACAGCAAGAACCTTACCTATCCTGCTAACGTTTATCGGCATTGGCCTTTCGTTGATCCTGCTTATAACCGGACAGCCGGATAAAAAAGTCACATGCGACACTACGCCGCTGAACTGGAAACTGCTTATTGGCTTCTTGGTGTTAATGGCTCTGTACGGTGTTGGGCTGACTTATCTTGGCTTTGTTTTAGCAACCAGCTTCTTCTTACTTGCAGGCTTTTACCTACTGGGTGAGCGCCGCAAAGCTGTCTTATTTGGCGCGTCGTTTCCTTTCGTTATCGCGTTCTTTCTTTTATTAACTCAAGGCTTAGATATCTACCTAGAGCCTGGTTTAATCTTCACTCTTTCCCTATCTGGCAGGGTAGTTGTCACTGTTAAAATTTAACCAGTTTGGGCGATA
>NZ_JBFSTC010000034.1:0-47433 GCF_041466605.1 Vibrio sp. 10N.247.310.17
AAGAGAAGCTGCTTAATAAGCAAGCAAATGATGACAACTACCTTGAAAAACACCGAAGCTGTCTTGCTTCTATCAAGATATTACTAGTATTACAAAAAATAAGTCTAATGGTATTTTCGTGAAGTTAGAGCTCAATCTCCCAGAATTAATAAAGGATCCAAACGGTTTAGAGATGGCTAATCTAAACCGTTGCGATAAATGAACTGGTCAATTAGTACATAACATATTAATTGATATATTCAGTTGATAAGGACCTTGTTTTTAAAAAATTCTTGATTATCTTTTATTAGTTTGTTTCTCTTAGACGCTTTATAAGATGCGTACCAATCCATAAGACTATAAACTATAGTGTTTGAGCGTTTTATATGGTTACTAAAATCATCATTACTGTTCACATCGTCTAAAAGGGTTAGCAATTGAGGAGTACTTAAGTAAGAAATACAATGAAAAGGTACATGTTGATATCGTTCTCCTTTAGTTATCAATTCTTCGTGTAAAAACGTAAATTCTTCAAGCGTCTTATTTATTTTATTCGTGATATTGCTGTAAGTGCTATCTGGTACATTAATTTGTGTGCCATAGAGGCTTTGCAAGAGAGCGTTTTTTATATTGTCACATTGTAGAGACGCCATATCTTCAAGTGAAATGACCAATTTATAGATCGCTCTATCTTTTAATTCTATTTTCTCGCCATTCTCAGAATTGCAAATTTCACCATCGTTAAGCAGTATCAATTCAGCAACAGTTAATTGATTTATTGATTTGAAGAAGCTTAATGACGCATCGAAAAGCATGTGAAGACTGCTTCCTGCTTGAGATTCTTTCGTTAAACCTTTCTTTTTCACCTCAATTAGGTAGATATAATCTTTGGACTCGATGATGAAATCACATTCTCCATTATCTCTGTTCGTCTTGGCTATTTGTTTAATATAGTCTGGAGATAGAAATTTAAAACTGTGATGATACATAATGGTTGCGTTGTCAAAACTCTCTTTAACAAAATCCTCTAATGCATACCCGAGTCTTTGTTCAGCTTTTGAATTATGTTTCTCTGCAATTCTTAATAAAGCCCAATATTTTGCAACATTATAGGTAGCTATGTTAGCTACTACATAGCCAGTTTTTGTTCTGATAAATGGAAACTCTCTAAGGTTTGACTTTACAGCATGAAGAGGTGTTATATAGCGTTTATTGATTTCACATGATGGCTTTGATAAGGATTCGACGATTCTTTTAATGTTTTCAGGCGAGTCGATATCAGCACATAATCGATAAATGTCTTTTTCTTCAAAATCTCCACATATATAACCACCTTTGAGTATTGCGTCTTCTATTCGACTCATTACTTTCGACGCTTTACCAATTTCAGACAATGTGTCAGTAGTATTGTTATCAATTAATTCAAAAAGTCTCGGAAAAATATCCTTACCATGAATAGGTGATATTTGAGGGATATAAAAAATTTCTGGATATAACACCCACTCTTGAAGCTTCTCTAAAATGTTTTCAGAGCTTGTATTTATGCTCGACCAAGGAGACATTTTATCTATATCGAGAATAGTGGCTAAATGAGTTGATAATTCCTGAATTTCATTGAGTAATTTAGCTTGTTGATTTTTTTTCAGTTTACAAGGTAAATCTATGTACTTACAAACCAAATTATATATATATCCATGAGGTGGATGAGGCTTCTGTGCTTTAGGTAATGTTGGTCTTTCTCTATAAAAAAAGAATCGTTGTTCATCTTTTGAAAAATGGTTATTTAATACTAATGTAACGGCTCTAAAGCCGACCTTTCCAAGTTTTTTTGCTCTGATATCAATAGCTTGAGAAAGGCGAACAAACTCAGAATCATCTGACCTTATCAATCCGTCTTTGCATTCTATATTGAATCCCTTCATTTTTAGATAACTTAATGAATTCGCGATAAAATCGTACTCGTCAGGATAGCCAAAGTTAACGGGCACTTTTCTATGTAAGAAATAAATAAACGAAAAGTGTATAGCTTTTATCCATGCTGTTTGATTGCTGAACTTCGTGACTTTATCTCTTGTGGCTTCTCTTATGGCCATGAACGAGTCAAGTGATTGGTTAATGCTTTCGGCGAGTTCGGGAGTTAACTTAGCTTCAATAATTAGTTGCTTTCTTATTGGCAAGGAGTCTATCCCTATACCTGAGGGATCTTGAAGCAGTAATGATATTTTTTCGTATATATCTTTATGGCCCGATATATCACCATCGAACTCTTTGATTACTTCTGATTCAACGAAACTGCCTTTGGCTTCTAGGAACAACTGATAAAAATCTTTGGTCAAACCTTTCATTTAGTAATCTCACTTTCCAAGAGTATTTTGGTGGAATTTATCCCCGAAATATCTAACGAGGTTAACTACCAGCAATACTATAAGAATTGACAACTTGAACGCCATTAGCGAGCTTCAGATAGGTATCTGAAAAATAACTATCTGAATCATTGCAAGCCAACGTTGTGATATTCACTATTATCAATTTCAACAATAAAAAAGGCGACCCTGAGGTCGCCTTCGCTTTTCTAAATCACCGCCTTCATGACGGTGGTAACAACTTTCCCGATTACCGCGAACTCGTCGAGTTTCTCCTCATTCACGATAAACGAATCATATTCTTCTTTGTTGTCTGAGATGACGTTATAGCCCTCGGCCATGATGTCGTACTTCAGGCGTTTTATGTAAACGTGCTTACCAATGCGAACAACATAAACGCCGTGCTTTACGGGGTGATCGAGTTCTCGGGTATCGACTAATACTTCATCGCCGTCGCTCAAAGTATCTTCCATTGAGTCACCGTGGCAAATGATGATACGAGCATCTTCTTCTGTCAGGCCGAAACGTTTTAACCATAAGCAAGGTAGGAATTCAGTTCTAAGTTGGTACTCGGTATCGTTTTGAGCACCAAACCCACAAGATGCATAAACGTTGTACACGGGCACAGCGCACATATCGCCTATTTGAGAAGTGGCTTTCACAGACTTAACATTCGAAATTTCTGTGACATTGTCATCGGTGATGTGATGAGATTTACTTAACCAATTGTTTCTCATGGTTTTATCATTCCAACAGAAAATGGACTTAGCAATAGCCTGTCTCCACAAACTCACAACCCAGTCTCCTTAAAGAGACTAAAGCGCACATTAAAGCGTATTACCCTAGTAACGAAGTCATCGCATAACAAACTATAGCCGCAGTTTAAGATCGGTATTGTATATGACTACCTGCGATAAACTGCAAACCGCTAAGAACTATAACACGCCATTACTGTGGTGGATATGATGCTAAGCCTTTGAATATTAGACATGTGTTAGACGCTGCATTTAATTTTCAATATTTTAGCTCTCTAAGCAATATTTGAGAATTAAGCTCACAGCAATCACAGCCAGAATAAATGCCGCTAAAAGCACACTGAACACTGTTTCGATTCGTAAAAAACAGAAGCGAACAGAGTGGTAAACATCTTTCTAAAAATAGCCAGCCTCTGCTGGCTATTTTTTTACCCGCTATTCAGAGATTTAAGGTAACATCCCCCCACTATTTCTATCTAAGACACCCTATCAATGGCTCTCAAACCAACAATCTTTAAGTTTCGCATCTCTTTAACCGATATGAATCGCGACTATTACGACTCTTTTAATCTAACGGTTGCACAACACCCTTCTGAAACAGAACAGCGCATGATGGCTCGTATCATTGCTTTCTGTATCAATGCATCTCCTGAACTTGAGTTCACTAAAGGGTTGTCTAGCATTGAAGAACCCGATTTATGGCAGAAGTCGTTAGATGACCAAATCTTAGAGTGGATTGATGTTGGCGAACCCGATCCAGAACGCGTTAAGAAGGCGACTCGCTTATCTAAGTCTGTGAGCGTGTTCAGCTTCAACACTAAGTCGAACGTTTGGTGGGAGCAGAACAAAGGTAAATTTGGTTACCTGAAAGCTCAGATCGTTCGTCTAGACAACGATGGTATTGAGCAGCTAGCAGCGATGACACAACGTACTATGGACCTTTCAGTAATGCTGTCGGGTAACTCTGCGTTCGTAAACAGCGACACGCAATCTGCAGAAGTAACGTGGGAAGAGCTACAGAGTAATGACTGAGATCCAAACTCAGACAGAACCTCAGCGCCAAACTAAGCTCGAAGCGTGTTTGCAGCTCGCAGGTCTCGATTCAGTCAAAGCGCTGACGACTGGCTATGAAAAAGAGTTAAAGTCATTTATTGATGAAAACCATGCTCTGTTTAGACACGCTTGCGAGAACAAGCCGGACAACTCTGCACGTCAGACGTTGCTCGGCCTGTTAACCAAGGTGCATGTCGATGCAAGCTATCGCTTTGAAAGCAATAAAGAAGCGAATGAGGCAATGCAAAATGTATTCGATACTACAGTGGGCACTGAGCACAGCGACAAGTTTCAAAACTCTAACGCTCAGCAGTTAAAGTTAATCACTCATTTGTGGTTGTTCGTTCAGGGACGACTAGGAATGGATTACAGCCTTGCTAATGATCATGCTGCTGTAGCCGCTACGCTGTTGTCTCGTATATCGAGAAGCAGTGATGATGAGATTCGCGTAGAGTTCATGGCAAGTTTTTATGATGGCTTGAATATCTATCAAGCTGAGAATAAGCCGTCCGGTTTTGTTCATTACTTTAAGCGTTTATTTAATCTTTCTTAAGCATTCCACCAGCCGCTGTACCCAAATTTGCGCTTTATAGATTCTGTAGAGCGCATCTAATTTCCGGTCCAACCAACCCCCATCGAACATGCAGATTCCCTATTACGCTCGTTCCTCACTTTAGGGAATGACAAAAGTGACTAAGTCGCCCATTCTGCAAGATCAGAGGCTGGCGTAGAATACACTCTGAACCCCCACCCTCGTATTTTACCTCACTCGCCGTCATCCTCGAGAAGGAGGAACGACTGAGTTGAGGATCTCATACCAAGTCAGAAACTACACAGACAAACAGATTCCCTATTACACTCGTTCCTCGCTTTAGAGAATGACGACATTCTCAGTCATTGCAGTTTACTTCATTGCAAGCACAAAAAAGCCCCCACAAGATACCGCGCTTCAGCACTGTTGTTTATCCGATTGCAACCCAAAAACCATACGTTAGAAACGAACAAAGTCTTGTTGTGATAATGATACTTCTCATAACACGACGAATTAAAGCTACGTATATGGCAAGGTTACTTTACAACTATAACTTATCAATTTATTCAAAAAGTGCATATTTTTCAGATAATTATTCTCAAATGGAAATATCAGTTATGTGACGAGCAGAAGCATTATCTCTTGTGATGATAAGTACACTTAATTTTATAAAATGATAATAAAAAACCTGCAAATACAACTAACGTTAACTTTAAATTATCTTGTTTTATAAGCGGAGAATTAAAATGAAAATATGGTCTGTATCCTTTCTTGCAACTGCAGTAGCTGTCGCTCTAAGCAGTAATGCGATAGCTTGTACTGGGCTTATTGTTGGCAAAGAAGCGTCGAACGACGGTAGCATTATGATTGCTCGTAATGAAGATTTTAGCATTAACAACTGGAACAAACACCTAAAGTATCGACCTGCGCAAGATAACCAAGAAGGTGACTGGCAGTTAGGTAACGGGTTAATTGTTCCGATGCCAAAGCACTTCTTTGCTTACTCTGCGATACCAGACTGGGATGCGGATACCGTTAATCGCGACGGAAAATTCTATGAAGAACGTGGGATTAATGAACACAACGTTGCCATTTCAGCAACAACCAGCGCAGAAATAAACGACAAAGTCGCCAAGGTCGATCCTTTAATCGACAATGGCGTAATCGAAGCCATTATACCTACGTTAATCCTTCCTCAGGCAGAAAACGCAAAACAAGCCGTAGAGTTACTCGGTCATTACATCGAAACCTATGGTGCTGGTGAAGGAAACAGTCTCTATATTGCAGACACCAATGAGGCGTGGTTATTTGAAATTGGTTCAGGTCACCATTGGATTGCTGTAAAAGTGCCTGATGACAGTTACGCCATGATTGCAAATGGCTTGCGTGTACATGGTGTGAACTTGGCAAACAAAGAGGTACTGCATTCAAAAGACATATTCGAGTTTGTAGAACAACACAAACTGCTTGATAACGCAGATAAAAAATCTTTCAATTTTGCAAAAGCATTCGGGGTTATTGGTGATGAGTATAATATCGATCGTGAATGGTTAGGCCAAAAAATACTGACACCTTCGCTGCATCAACAAAGTCGCATGACGCAATACCCTTTGTTTATGAAACCTGATACAAAAATCTCAGTTGAAAATGTGGCAGAGGTACTTAGCGCGACTTATAAAGACACGGTTTTGGAAGGAAAATCGAAACGACCAATTAGAGTTGAGCGTCAACTAGAGTCGCATATTATTCAGCTTCGCCCTGAGATGCCAGAAGAGCTTCAAGGTATTATTTGGCAAAGCTTCGGCGTGTTACCAGAATCTGTTTTAGTGCCGTTATACTCAACCCTACAAGATTACCCAAAAGCGTACCAAGTAGGCGATGATAACTACAGTGATGATTCAGCTTATTGGCAGTTCCGTAGCCTAACCGCCCTCGCTTCTACAAACCCAGATAAGTATTTACCAGTACTAAAAGCAACTTGGGACAAAGAAGAAACTCAACTATACAAGCAGGTCGCACACTTAGATAAAACGTTAACAGACATGTATAAAGTAGATAAACAAGCGGCTCTGAACATGGCTGCCGACTACTCATACGGACAGCTTAAGCGTACCTTAGATATGGCAACTGAGCTTAGATACAAAATGATTACAGATTTGACTAAAAGCACAGAGAAGAAATACTCAGAGGAAGAGTTTAAGAAAATAGTAAATCTGTAGGCTTATGAAGCAACCAATAAAAACGGAGCATAATGCTCCGTTTTTTTATCTGAATAGGTTTAGTTCTAACGCAGGCCGTGTAAGAACTCATGGCGCGTTGCTGGGTTTGATCTAAAAATACCCCCCAGAGCTGTTGTTGTTGTTTCGCTGGTTGCGTCCATTACACCACGAGATTTCACGCAGTAGTGAACCGCATCCATGGTTACAGCAACATCATCCGTTTCTAGCAGCGTTTGTAATGCTACAAGGATTTGCTGCGTCATACGTTCTTGAACTTGAGGACGTTGAGCAAAGAAACGAACGATTCGGTTGATCTTCGAAAGACCAATGATCTTACCTTGAGGAATGTAAGCGACTGCGGTTTTACCATCAATGGTGACTAAGTGATGCTCACATGTGCTGGTGACGGTAATGTCTTTTACACGAACCATTTCACGAACACCCATCTTGTTTTCGATCACGGTGATTTTAGGGAAATTGGCGTAATCCAAACCAGAGAAAATCTCATCCACATACATTTTTGCAATACGTTGCGGCGTTTCTTCCAGACTGTCATCTGCAAGATCAAGTTCAAGGAGAGTTAGAATCTCACGCATATGGTGTTCGATTCGTTCCTTTTTCTCTTCTCGGCTAACCTGGTTAGGACGCATTGGTGTCTCTAATCCGCGGCTTGCTAGCGCATCTTTAACCAACTTCGCTGATTCGCTAAGACCTGACATTGAACTTCCTCTTTTAATACCCCTTCTGGATGGCAAACAAGGATACTCGGAATTTTGATTAAATACACCCATATTTTAAGGGAGGTCATTATTTACGGGGCTTAAACTATGCTAAAGTGGCTGCAATTTCGTTGGCGAACATCTGTGATTTGATAATTATGGAGCCACTATTGCCAACCACTAAATCAAAATAATAACGACCAAAGGATTTCAATTATGGGCTGTTGCGACGCTCCGGGCTTAATGCCAATTGAAGAAGCACTAGATAAGCTGCTATCACCAATCAAACCAATCCAAACGACTTTATCTCTACCTCTTGCTGAAGCATTAGGTTATGTCCTTGCTGAAGATATTCTTTCCCCTATTTTCGTACCTCCTTTTGATAACTCAGCAATGGATGGCTATGCACTGCGCTTAGCAGACCTAGAGAACGGTAAAGTACTACCATTAGCAGGCAAATCTTTTGCAGGCCAACCGTTCGAAGGTGAATGGCCAAGCAACACCTGTATTCGCATTATGACTGGCGCAAAGATCCCTGAGGGTTGTGACGCCGTAATCATGCAAGAAAATACGGCCGAAACTGAGGCTGGTATTGAGATTCAACAAGACGACATCAAGCTGAACAATAACATTCGCCCTACTGGTGATGACATCAAACAAGGTGATATCGTTCTTAGCCGCGGTGAACGTTTAACACCTCGTGACATTCCAATGATTGCTTCGCTAGGTGTGAGCCACGTGACAGTGTTACAGAAGCCTAAAGTCGCGTTCTTTTCTACCGGCGATGAGCTAAAGCCACTAGGTCAACCTCTTGAAGACGGTCAGATCTACGACAGCAACCGCTACGGCATTAAACCACTAATTGAAGCGTTTGGTTGTGAAGCTATAGACCTAGGCATCATCCCAGATTGCACTGCAACGCTTAAAGAGACGTTCGAGAAAGCACAGCAAATAGCAGACGTGGTTGTGACTTCTGGCGGCGTAAGCGTTGGCGAAGCTGATTACACGAAAGACATTCTTGAAGAACTGGGGCAAATCGGTTTTTGGAAGCTAGCTATCAAACCCGGTAAACCGTTCGCATTTGGTGAGTTGGATAACGCGTGGTTCTGCGGCCTACCGGGTAACCCAGTATCGGCGATGATGACCATGTATGTTTTGGTTCAACCTATGCTTGCTAAATTGGCTGGTCACACAGCGTGGACAGCTCCGGAATCTATTCCTGCTATCACCAAGTCTGCATTCAAAAAAGGCCCAGGCCGTACTGATTACCAGCGTGGCATTTACTCGATTGAAAACGGTCAATTTGTGGTAGAAACAACGGGTAACCAAAGCTCTGGCGCTTTCCGCTCAATGAGTTTAGCAAACTGCTTTGTGGTACTAGAGCGCGAACGCGGCCGTGTTGAAGTCGGTGAAACGGTTCAGATCCAACTGTTTAACTCGACGCTTTACTAACGAGGCTTACTGATGGAAATACTGTCTGACGTAGAGATGCTTCGCTACAACCGTCAAATCATTCTTAAGCAGTTTGATTTTGAAGGCCAAGAAGCACTAAAGCAGAGCTCAATCTTAGTATTAGGGGCTGGAGGCTTAGGTTGTGCCTCCGCTCAATACCTTGCGACTGCGGGCATTGGTAAGCTAACACTGATCGATGATGATATTGTCGAGCTTTCTAACTTGCAACGACAAGTCCTTCACACCGATGCTGACATTGGTAAGAAGAAAGTCAATTCTGCCGCTGAGTCGCTGCAGGTATTGAACCCTCATCTGACAATTGAAACTGTCGACCACAGGCTTGATGACCAAGCTCTTGGCAAGTTGATTGAAACTCACTCGCTTATTCTCGACGCAAGTGACAACGTAGAAACACGTAATCAGTTGAACCGCTTGTGCTACGCATCGAAAACACCATTAGTTTCTGGTGCTGCTATTCGTATGGAAGGCCAGATCAGCGTATTCACTTATCAAGATACTGACGCACCGTGTTATCAATGCTTGAGTGCTCTATTCGGCAACGCTGCACTAAGCTGTGTTGAAGCGGGTGTGATGGCACCGGTAGTTGGCATGGTGGGCGCAGCTCAAGCTTTGGAAGCTATCAAGGTTATTGCTCAGTTTGGACAACCAAAGCAAGGCAAACTTTTAATTCTCGATGCCATGTCTCACAGCTGGCGTGAAATGAATTTAATGAAGATGCCTAATTGCTCGGTGTGCGGGTAGACTAAGCATATCCCCCTCTAATCGACAACCTAAGCCTTGACTAAAAGTCAGGGCTTTTTTAGGTCTCAACATCAGCTTCTCAAATCGATTTATCAATTTGAAATGATCTATAAAAGATTAGTTTCATTTGAATTCTCATTTTGAGAATATATTGCACATCTCAGCAATTTAGAATATAAACAATAAAAATCAACAACTTAAAATTGGCACGTAACTTGTAAAAGTATCTAGACCTTCTATGACAAGGATGTAGATATGAGAATTACAACGTTAAGTTTGCTATTAAGTGCGCCTTTGGTCGCCAACGCAGCGCCATTCGATACCTGTCCGAGCCAGGCTTACCTATTCCAATCGACACCCGTACAAGTTTGGGGCGTGAACCTAGTGACAGGCTCAACCACCCTGTTAGAAGACGATACGGGCATGAACGCCAATATCAATGGTGTTGGTTTCGACTTTCAAGACAGATATATTTATGGCTATGACACTACCAACAAACGCTTGGTGCGCCTTGGACAGGATTTCCAAGCAGAAGTGATCAATACCAGTGGATTACCAACCGATCACACTTTCTATGTCGGCGATGTCTATGACCATGTGTATTACCTTTACCGTACAGGAAAAGGCTTGTTCACCGTTGATCTATCGCCGTTAGACGCCGACCCAAACGCGACTGTTACAGTTAACAAAGTAGCTGGTAGCCCGGCAACCGTAAAACTGACTGATTTCGCTTTCCACCCAAGTGATGGTTCTTTATATGGTATCGATAATAACTCCGGAGGCTTATACAGCTTCAATCCTACAACCGGTGCCGAAACTTACATCGGTGATACTGGTGAGTTAGGTACATTCGGAGCGGGTTATTTTGATGTCAACGGCTACTACTACGTATCTCGAAATCAAGACGGGAAAATCTACCGTATCAATCTGTCTCCAGACAACGCGAGCAATATCGCAGCAGGAATTGTTCCAGCCGTTGAATTTGTATCGAATGGGCCTTCTTCTAATCAAAATGATGGCGCTCGTTGTGCGAATGCGCCAGTTGTGGATGAAGATTCCAACATCGACTTTGGTGATGCGCCAGACAGCTACCTAACCCTACTCGCCAGCAATGGTCCTCGACATGAACTTGATGGTGTGACTTGGTTAGGCACTGATGCACCCGATGCCGACCTTGATGGCTACGTAACTCCACAATCGGATGAAAGTGTTGGCATTGATGACGAGTGGGCAAACGGTGGTATCGGTTTTGTTACGGCGCTTGAAGCCGGGCTTGATTCAAAAGTGGTGATTGAAGCTTCAACAACCGGTTACCTTTCGGCGTGGATTGACTGGAACCAAGATGGCAGCTTCGATGGTGCTAACGAGCAAGTATTTACCGACTACCAACTGGATGCTGGTGAAAACGATCTGTTCCTAAATGTCGATATCAACGCACTAACGGGGACTACTTGGGCTCGCTTCAGATTCAGCCAACAAACCAACCTGAGCTACTTTGGTGGTTCGACATCTGGTGAGGTAGTTGATATTCAAGTTGATGTTCTTAACGACGGCGCTACAGCCCGTTACTTCCCAAGTGCTTCTGGTTACGCAACCTTGGCGTATGAAGATAACTGGCCTTATAAAGCTGATTACGACATGAATGATGCTGTGATTATGTATCGCATTACCGAGATCCTTAAAGATGGAAAAGTCGTTAAATCAACCATCGATGGACGTCTTGCTGCAGTAGGTGCTTCGTACAGAAATGGTTTTGCGGTTCGACTTCCTAATCTAGACCCAAGCTTAGTGAGTAGCGGAAGCTCTTACATGAAGCACAATGGTGTGTTCACTGATTTAGACTTGGAGCAAGGACGTAGCGAGGCAATCTTTGTTATTGCTAACGACCTTACAGAGAAAATCAGTACTAGTTGTACCTTCTACCGCACCATCAGCTCTTGTAAAGAAGATGAGCAATTCGCTTTCCAAATCGGGATTACTTTAGCTGGCGATGGAGTGAGTACTGGCAGTTGGACTGACATGCCTTACGACCCATTTATTTTCGCGACGCCTGGGTATTATCATGGTGAAAACCTACCTCTACATCCAGGGCGCAGCTGGGAGGTGCACTTGCCAGACCAAGCTCCAACCGAGGCGTTTGATACCGCTAATCTCTTTGAAGCAGGACTAGGCGTTGATGACAGCAATCCATCAACAGGCAAATATTTCAAAACTGCAGACAACCACCCGTGGGCACTGCTGATTACTTCAGACACGGAATGGCAATGGCCACTGGAATATGTAGATATCGTCACCGCCTATCCAAACTTTGCGAACTTTGCTGAATCCGGCGGTACTCAATCCACCGATTGGTTCCAAACACCTGCCGCTGACCAATGTTACTTGCCTTAGGAGAATGATTATGAATATGCCAATTAAACAGACAGTAACAAACGGTCGCCGGAACTTTAACAATGCTATCTTATCTAGTCTGTCGAATGCTGCACTTAAGAAAAATACGGCTCAGTCGCAGTCAATACGTATTCCATTACTAATCGCATCACTAACGTTGGTAGGGTGTGGTGGCGGAGGCGGCGATGGAGGAGCATCAACTCCTAACCCATCGCCTTCAACACCAGCGACGTCAACACCAGCGACGTCAACACCAGCGACGTCAACACCAGCGACGTCAACACCAGCGACGTCAACACCAGTGGCGTCAGCGCCAGTTACATCACCATCAGTGGTCTCATCACCAGCCACCGTCGCTATAAATCCGGCACCGACACCAGTTAATGCGGTTATCTCCAACGGCCCGCAAGCGTACAAAATGGATGAGCTCGTAATACCTGATGGTTTCGATTATAACTCTGTAGATCAATTCGACCTCAATATTGATATCAGCCACATCTCAACCGATCGTTCGTTCGTATCCGTATATAGTCGATTTACCACAAGGACAGACTTAACTTACAAGCCTGATTATTCAAGTAAGGTCATTGGAGGCCCTTTAGACAACGGTACATTTACGTCCAACTTTTCGGCGCCGCTAAGCGAAGATATTCTGTTAATTGAGATCTGGTTTTATGATGGTCAAGCGCCGCTGCAACAAGTCGTTGCAAGTGACGGATCACAAATCACTTGGTAAACTTAAAGGAATGAAAAGCGCTGAGTTCAGTTTAACAATAGCTAAATTTAGTTGGAGTTAGACAGCAGTCTCGAAGTCGAAAGTCGAAAGTCGAATAACAATGCATAAAGGTGAGCAATGAGGCTCACCTTTTTATTTGGGCGCTATTTCAATTTTCAGTACTGGTTATGTTCACTTTATCGAAAGCCTGTCTTATCTTTTAAAGATGACTTTCAAAGGCTTACTTTATGAAACAGTTGAAAATGGGATTCGTTATATTATCGATTGGTATTGGGCTACTTTTATTTCTCACCTATTTCCCGATGACATCTTCTACCGGAGAACGCATTGAAGCCAGAGTCATCTCCAATACGCTCACTCAATCCCTAGACGGACATAGGCGCTACCTCACGGTTGAAACTCAAGACAACGAAATATTTCGCGTTTCCATTCCACCAACAACAGACTGCCCTCTTGATTCTGTGGTCGTGCTTGATACATTAAACAATCAAATAACCGGACAAAGCAGCTATCAGTTCATCCACTGCTGGGCTGCGCCTTAGTCGCCGATATAACAACAAGAATGGATATAAGAAGAATGAATCAGCCACTCATTTCACCAGAACAACTTCAACAACGTTTGCTAGAAGAAGACAACATTGTAATCCTCGACGCCAGTATCGAATTTCAGATCCCAAGTGAGTCAGAAAAGATCAAAGGACAAATGATACCTAGTGCGATTCGTTTCGACTACGACAAAAACTTTTGTAACAAGCACACTCTACTCCCTCACATGTTCCCGACCGAAAAACACTTCAATACACGCGCACAAGAAATTGGTATCAATCAAGACAGTACGATAGTGGTTTACGATAACTCAGGAACTTTTGCCTCGCCTCGCGCATGGTGGATGTTTATGGCAATGGGACATAACAACGTATACATCTTAGATGGCGGTTTACCTGCTTGGATAAAAGCCGGTTACGCGACAGAGACTGACTATCGCACCGAAGTCAAAGCGGGCAATTTTGAAGGCCAAATTCAAGACAACCACTTTGTAAATGCTCAGCAAATCCAAAACTACTCCGATGACAAAAGTGCAAACATTCTGGATGCACGTTCTCAAGCTCGCTTCGATTCAGAAGTTCCAGAACCACGTGAAGGCTTACGTAGTGGCCACATCCCAAACTCAGTTTGCTTGCCGTTCGCACAAGTCTTAAATGCAGGTAAATTGAAACCTCAAGAAGAGTTAGTTGACATTTTCTCGACTCTGAACTTAACCCCCTCTCAACCTATGTTCTTTAGCTGTGGCTCTGGTGTGACGGCTTGCATCATTTTATTAGCCGCTAAACTGGCTGGTTATTCAAGTGATATGGGCGTTTACGATGGCTCATGGACTGAATGGGGCGCAAATGAAAAACTACCTATTGCCGTAACTAAAAAGTAATTCAGCTTCGCTTAATGATACTGTTAGAATATACTGCGCATGCATACGGAGCTTACTAAAGGTTATGGCTGAAGCCCATGACACTTAAGCATCTTATTGCTCAATCAGCTAGGCACTTATTAACTCAAGCGTTTAACACGGTTGTAACTTGAAGACGTAGTCACTTGAAGACACCTAGGTAGTGACAGAGTTAACACTACCTATGTGTAGAGCCATCCGGTTTCTAACAAAAACTGTGATTAATCATGAGTTAATTGTCAGCACGTTTATGAGTGTTAATATTTCATTCAAGAATCTCTGTTCGTAGCCGTTACACTATTTAATCATTGATATATTCATCTCTGATGTTTTATGCCTCGTTGTATTAATCACACTGGCGATATAAACGTTGTCACTTGCAGTCTGTTAAAAGTAGTCACCAACAAAAGGCATCTCATGGCTCTATTTAAGAAAAATATCTGGTCGCTGTACGCTCTGATCGTGCTGCTTACCCTGATACTTTTCAGCGCCTTTGGCATAACCAAGTGGCAATCAAACAGAGATGACTTTACCAAGCAACAACATATCCAAGTCGAGATCTTCTCTAGCTCAGTAAACTCTCTATTAACTAGCCAAGAAGCACTGCTTGAAGTGGTTGGGCATCAACTTGCTCAGCAGTCCGACTTTACCCGAACGGCTTCGATTCAAATTCGACCAATATTAGATAAACTGCTTGATAGTCATCCTGCAATAGCCGCTTTCGGGTTACTAAATCCTCAAGGGGATTACCTGTCAATCAGCTCAAACCTACAGCTGTCTGACCAATTTAACTTACTGGATCTCCTATACACCAAAGACTCATTTCTAGAGGCTGTATCTAGTAATAAAATGGTTTTGGGGCGCACTTATTTCCATGATTCTCTTAACAGCCTCGTGATCCCAATGAGAAAATCCATTTCTCTCGATGGCAAGAACGTTGATGCAGTCATGACCGCAGGTTTACGCTTAGACAGCACAATATTGTTTGAAAACAATGCGCACGCAGGCAATTACAACACGTTAACTCTACTTAGAACCGACAACTATCGTCAGTTTTTTTCTAGCGATATCGAGTCGCTAGACGCTTATTTAAAACCAGTTGATAACGATCTAATGGATCGCATTACCAAAAGCTTTTCTGAGCAAGTGACTGTCAGCGTCAAAGAAGCGAAAACAGGAAAATACACATATTCTTTCTGTATCGATGATAGCGCTTTCCCATCGCTCGTTAGCGCTAAATACATTCCAGGCTACAAGCTTTGGGTTGTCGGCCGTACAGACCTAGAACACGTTGATGGTATATTCGCAAAAGAGTTCGGTACTCTTTTCTTTGTTTTTGTTGTTCTTCAGTTTGGTTTCTATTTTTTAGTAAAATCGATTGCGAAGAACGAGCAACGAACTCGCAGCCAATTGATTTACCAAGCCAATCACGATCCATTAACCTCTCTCCCCAACCGCTCCTATATGCGTAAAAACATTGGCAAGTGGATTGAAGATGAGTCAGAGCCATTCTCACTGCTGTTTATCGACATCGATAACTTCAAATGTGTTAATGATACCCATGGACATGACTTCGGAGACAAGGTGCTCAAACAAATTGCATTACGTTTGATGCGGTTTCGCTCCAGAGTCAGCCTATTGGTACGAGAATCCAGTGATGAGTTCTTGTTTTTAACAACGCTGAATAGTGAATCTGAAATTAAGCGACTATCAGAACGAATTATTGAAGTACTTTCTCAACCTTATGAAGTTGAAAGCGCTCAATTTTTGTTGAGTTGCAGTGTAGGTATTGCCCGCTTCCCAGACCACGGAAGAGATTTAGATAGCCTGTTACGCTCTGCCGATATTTCGATGTACAAAGCGAAACAGCAGCAAAACTCATACAGTATTTTTACGACTGAGATGCAAGACGCCCACCTCTACAAAATGAGAGTAGAACAAAGGCTTCGTATCGCTATCGATAAACAAGCTTTATTTATGGTTTTTCAACCATTGGTTCGTGCCGATGAAAGTACTCACGGTGTAGAAGCGCTTGTGCGTTGGGTAGATGATGAACTGGGTTTTGTCCCGCCAGACGTATTTATTCCTATTGCTGAAAGTACAGGTTTAATGCAAAAACTCGGCACCTTTATTATTGAATCCAGCGTTATGCAGATCGCTCATTTACACCGAACGATAGAACAAAAGATCGGTCTTTCGATCAATATATCCGTACGTCAGTTTTCACATAAGTCGTTCTCAGAACACCTATTCGCTACGCTTGAGAAATATCAGTTCTCACCAAGCTGTTTAACGCTCGAGATTACTGAAAGCTTGTTCATTGAAGATGTGGCTATAGTGAAACCACTGTTTGAAGCCCTCAAAGAAAACGATATTAAGATCTCTCTAGATGACTTCGGTACGGGCTACTCGTCATTGAGCATGTTAAAAGCACTCCCTATCGACGAACTTAAGATTGATAAGAGTTTCATTGAAAACATAGCAGTCGATCAACAGTCACTAACAATGGTCCAGAACATCATCGCTATCGGTAAAAACTTCGGTATGGTGGTGCTGGCAGAAGGCGTAGAATCAAACGAACACTTCGCGATTCTAAAAGCATGTGGATGTGACTTAATGCAAGGTTACTACTTCTCTCGTCCTATTCCTTATGGTGAACTGTGCACGTACCTCTCTTCAATCCCTAAAATCACGAGTAAAGAGTCAAAACCTATTCTTTAGCGAGAGCAAAAGGGAGCCAAAACGGGCTCCCCTGGTTTATATTTTGCTAATCATCTAACTCAGCATGTTTCAACTGCTCATCCAAGTTAAGTACCGTCAAAGCATTACTTACGCTGGTTGCAATCACGTCTACTACGCCGGTTCTTAATGCACCTAACAGAGCTAATGGCTTACTGTTCTCGGCAGCAATGGCGATTACTTCAGCGATAGGACGGAACTCTTCCAAACCTAAGCCGATGACTCGGTCACTCATTACTGTGTTTGCCGCTTTACCATGCACGTCGAAAAAGTCATAACCCGCAAAGTCACCCACCACGCCTTGTAGTAAACGAGATTGAACGACCTCTCCCGCCGTAAACCAACCTAGGTCGACCATATAGCTGTTTTCACTCATGTCACCAATACCCACTAATGCAACATCTGCCTTACGAGCTAGATCGAGTGTTTGCTTAACAGTACTGTTTTCCATGAACGCGGATTTTTGTGCTTTGTTCTCTGCATAAGCAGGCGCATACAAGGTTTCAGAAGATCCACCGTATTTCTTGGCGAGTTGTCTACATATATGGTCGGCATTAAACATACCGCCTCTTGGGTGAATGCCGCCGATACCACATACGAATTTACAGTCACGTGGGGTAATTACGCCAGTATGGTGAGCAACCGACGATACGTTTCGACCTTGGCCAACCGTGACTACCATGCCGTTTTTTAGGGTGCTCGTTAAGTAGTTCGACACCAAGCCCGCAACCTGTAACCGCTGCTTCTCTTCATTCGGTCGGTCTAATGCAACCAGTGCACGCTTAACACCAAATCGTTCGATCAAACGTTGTTCGATCTTCGCGCTGAATACTGGGTGGTATTTCACGGTGATCTCGACAATCCCTTCATCGCGGGCTTGTTTGAGCATTCGACCAACCTTTGCACGAGAGATAGAGAATTTTTTAGAGATCTCTTCTTGAGTCGCACCATCTTGATAGTAGGCAACGGCGACTTCGGTTAGGAGATCAGTGTTTTCTTCGGAAACATCTTGGATATTGTTACTCATATACCACTCAACCAATATTTAACAATTATTTTACCTGCTGCACTTCCTAATAAAGGAGAGCTCAGTAAGTGATACACAAGCTTACACCCCGAACATATGTAACATCAAGGAGCATTTGCTCAGTATCATAACCATAGTTTTGGTGTTGATTAATTCACCTCACTTTGTTCGTTAAACGTTTGCTTGCATACCCCATGATTACTAGAGCGAAATATATTTGACTGAAGTCACCATACAGCACTATTTACCGTTGACTTTGGGGCTAGATCGGATAAATATGGCTACATCATTTACTCATCGAGCGATCAAATGTTCTGTGCAAATGTTCGTTCGAAGAAAAATTTAAATTAATGTAAGTTTGACTCACTGGTACAACCATGAGGAACTTCATTAGTTCGCTTGCAAATGCCCACACCTCTCCCATTAAAGGGGTGTTCTGCGATACATAGGATGATCAAAATGAGCAATAAATTAGAGCAACTTCGTAAACTAACAACTGTTGTAGCTGACACTGGCGATATCGAAGCTATCAGCAAGTACACTCCTGAAGATGCAACAACTAACCCATCTCTAATTCTTAAAGCCGCTCAAATTGCTGAGTACGCACCTCTAATCGATGCTTCTATCGAATACGCTAAAGCGCAAAGTGGCGACAAAGCACAACAAGTTCAAGACACTTGTGACATGCTTAACGTGAACATCGGTAAAGAAATCCTTAACGTTGTACCTGGCCGCATCTCTACTGAAGTAGATGCTCGTCTTTCTTACGACATGGAAGGCAGCGTTGCTAAAGCTCGTCAACTTATCAAAATGTACAACGACGCTGGCATCACTAACGACCGCATCCTTATCAAACTGGCTTCTACTTGGGAAGGCATCCGTGCTGCTGAAATCCTAGAGAAAGAAGGCATCAACTGTAACCTAACGCTTCTATTCTCTTTCGCTCAAGCTCGTGCTTGTGCTGAAGCTGGCGTATTCCTAATCTCTCCTTTCGTTGGTCGCATCATGGACTGGTACAAAGCGAAAGAAGGTCGTGATTTCGAAGCTTCAGAAGATCCAGGCGTAATCTCTGTTTCAGACATCTACAACTACTACAAAGAGCACGGTTACAAGACTGTTGTTATGGGCGCAAGCTTCCGTAACATCGGCGAGATCCTTGAACTTGCTGGCTGTGACCGTCTAACTATCGCTCCTCAACTTCTAGCTGACCTAGAAGCAGCTGAAGGCGAAGTAGTAGAGAAGCTAATCGACTCTAACGGTACTAAAGAGCGTCCTGCTGCAATGACTCACGCTGAGTTCCTATGGGATCACAACCAAGACCCAATGGCTGTAGAGAAGCTAGCTGAAGGCATCCGCAACTTCGCCGTAGACCAAGGCAAACTAGAAGACATGATCGCAGCTAAGCTGTAATCACTACCGAATAAATAAGAGGAACGAATTTCGTTCCTCTTTTACATCTATCCACGAATTTTTAATTTCGAATCAATTTTGGAAGCAATTATGAACCGCAAACATCTAGCTAACGCTATTCGTGCTCTAAGCATGGACGGCGTACAACAAGCAAACTCTGGTCACCCTGGCGCACCTATGGGTATGGCTGACATCGCTGAAGTACTTTGGCGCTCTCACCTAAACCACAACCCGTCAAACCCAGAATGGGCTGACCGCGACCGTTTTATCCTGTCTAACGGCCACGGCTCAATGCTGATCTACTCTCTGCTTCACCTAGCAGGTTACGAGCTTTCAATTGAAGATCTTAAGAACTTCCGTCAACTGCACTCTAAGACTCCAGGTCACCCAGAGTACGGCTACGCACCCGGTATCGAGACAACTACAGGTCCTCTAGGTCAAGGCATCACCAACGCTGTTGGTATGGCTATGGCAGAGAAAGCGCTAGCAGCACAGTTCAACAAAGAAGGCCACGACATCGTAGACCACTACACTTATGCATTCATGGGTGATGGCTGTCTGATGGAAGGTATATCTCACGAAGCATGCTCTCTAGCGGGTACGCTAGGTCTTGGTAAGCTGGTTGCTTTCTGGGATGACAACGGTATCTCTATTGATGGCGAAGTTGAAGGTTGGTTCTCTGACGATACTCCTAAGCGTTTCGAAGCTTACGGCTGGCACGTAATTCCAGCAGTTGATGGTCACGATGCTGACGCTATCAACGCGGCTATTGAAGCAGCTAAAGCGGATCCTCGTCCGACTCTAATTTGTACTAAAACAGTAATCGGCTTTGGTTCTCCAAACAAAGCAGGCACGCACGACTGTCACGGTGCACCATTAGGCGCTGACGAAATCGCAGCAACTCGTAAACAACTAGGTTGGGAGCACGGTCCTTTTGAAATTCCGTCGGAAGTTTACTCAGAGTGGGATGCGAAAGAAGCAGGCGCAGCTAAGGAAGCAGCGTGGAACGAGAAACTTGCAGCTTATGAAGCAGCATACCCTGAGCTGGCAGCTGAATTCAAACGCCGCGTAAACGGTGATCTTCCTGCTGAATGGGAAGAGAAAGCATCGGCAATCATCGCTGATCTTCAAGCTAACCCTGCAAACATCGCATCACGTAAAGCATCTCAAAATGCACTAGAAGCGTTCGGTGCTATGCTACCTGAATTCATGGGCGGCTCTGCTGACCTTGCGCCTTCTAACCTGACTATGTGGTCTGGTTCTAAGTCTCTTGAAGCAAATGACTTCTCTGGTAACTACATCCACTACGGTGTGCGTGAATTCGGTATGACGGCTATCATGAACGGTATCGCTCTGCACGGTGGTTTCGTACCATACGGCGCAACGTTCCTAATGTTCATGGAATACGCTCGTAACGCGATGCGTATGGCTGCTCTGATGAAAACTCAGAACATCCAAGTTTACACGCATGACTCTATAGGTCTTGGCGAAGATGGTCCAACTCACCAACCAGTTGAGCAGATCGCGTCTCTACGTCTAACTCCAAACATGAGCACATGGCGCCCATGTGACCAAGTTGAGTCTGCTGTCGCTTGGAAACTGGCAATCGAACGCAAAGATGGCCCTTCTGCACTTATCTTCTCTCGTCAAAACCTTACACAACAAGATCGTGACGCTGAGCAAGTAGCAAACATCGCTAAGGGTGGTTACATCCTGAAAGATTGCGCTGGCAAGCCAGAGCTAATCATTATCGCAACTGGTTCTGAAGTTGAGCTAGCGGTTAGCGCTGCTGCTGAACTAACAGCTGAAGGCAAAGCGGTACGCGTAGTATCTATGCCTGCAACTGACGCGTTTGATAAGCAAGATGCTGAATACCGTGAGTCTGTACTTCCATCTGACGTTACAGCACGTATCGCTGTAGAAGCTGGCATCGCTGACTTCTGGTACAAGTACGTTGGTTTCGGTGGCAAGATCATCGGTATGACAACGTTCGGCGAATCTGCACCAGCAGGCGAACTATTCAAGATGTTTGGTTTCACTACAGAAAACGTAGTAAACACAGCGAAAGAGATTCTTGCTTAGTCTTGATTAAATTGCCTCGCCCTTAAATGGGGTGATGCATAATTAGTTCTACAATAACAAACGTATAAAGTGAAACTAAAAGGCCTGACTTCGATAGTCAGGCCTTGATCACCGCTTAACAGAAATGTCCAACGTTACAGGATCATTGCACATAGCTGGCTTTTTGTTTACCAGAATCTTAACTCTCTACTTATCACTCCACACTGCCATCTCGTTGCCACTTGGCTCTCTGAAATGGAAACGTCTGCCGCCGGGAAAACTGAATATCTCACGGTTTATCTCTCCACCAGCATCAGTCACATCACGCTTGGTTTGCTCAAGATCTTCGCTATAGAAAACCATCAACGCTGCGCCACTTTCAGCATTCGACGCCAGATCCGCTAAATAGAAGCCACCCATTAAGCCTTTACCTTCAAAAGCAGAATACTCAGGGCCATAGTCTTCGAAGCTCCAACCAAACACTTGGCTGAAAAACGCCTTAGTTGCGGCGATGTCTTTCGCAGCAAATTCAATGTAGTTAATAGAGCCGTGTTCCATAGCGGATTCCTTCTGCTTTATACGTTTGCCTTGTGATATTAAGGCAGGGCTTGAAGATCTAATCTTAGACAATTACGCCAAGTGACATCACTTTTTACGAACGACAGGGTAATCAGAGCCATGCAGTTCTTGCACAAAGCCAGAACCATCGCCACTGTGCGTGATCCATACTTTTTCTTTTGCTCGCGTCATTGCCACGTAAAACAAACGACGCTCTTCCGCATAAGGGAACACATCCGAAGATTCAGTCAACGCGCCATCAATGTGCAATTGTTTCTTCTTCGCGGGGAACTGTCCTTCATCAACGCAAAGAATAATCACGAAATCCGCTTCTTTACCCTTACTCGCGTGACAAGTCATGAAGCTGATATCAATTGAGTTATAGATCTTTTTCCAGTCTTCCAACAGCTCTGGTTTGTGGTAATGATTTCGCCCAAGCAACATAACTGATTTATTCGCTTTACCTTTTGCTTGCCTGTTTATCTGATCGAGGATCTTCTCAACTTCTTTGCTTGGCGCACTATAAACCGACTTATGCTTCTGTTGTTTGAAGCTGTTGAGCTCTTTTGGTAGTTGAATCGGGTTTTCCTGCACAAAGCGATTGGCAACCGAACCTAACTGATTGTTAAATCGATAAGTCGTATCTAGATGATGAATTGTCGAGCTCTCAAAACGATCTTTAAAGCCCGTCGTTAGATCAACATCTGCACCCGCGAACTGGTAAATTGACTGCCAGTCATCACCTACGGCAAAAATAGAAGCTTGGTGCTGCGCTTTCGATTGATTGCACAAGGCTTCAACCAAGGCTAAACGATCTGGTGAGATATCTTGATATTCATCGATCATGATGAACTTCCAAGGCGAAATGAATTTCCCCTTCTCGACATACTGTGTCGCTCGGCTGATCATGATTGAGAAGTCGATATGATTCTGTTCTTTCAATTCCTTTTGCCAAGCAGTTACGCATGGCCAACACAGTGAAAGCTCGCTATTGAGGCGCGTATAGTCACGGTGATCAATCAGTTGTTGCTGTACTTCTTTTTTCGTTAAACCCGATGCATTCAACTGTTCAAGTTGCTTTTCAAGCCAACCAATCAATTTAAGATTTGAAACATGACTACCTAGCTCATCATCACCGGTTAAATAAGCAATTGGCCATTTAGACAAGTGCTTTTGCCAACGTTTAAAGTTGGTCGGCGTCATCCAGTGCTTCTTCAACCAATCAATGCACCATGCTTGGCGTTGGTTGTCATCGAGTGCGAGCGGAGAAATAACCACGCGTTCGGGTTCAACTTGATTCAGTATCTTTAGACCCAACTGGTGGAAAGTACTGACTTGCACCTTCTCGGCTGCTATGCCAATTTTGCTGTTAAGGCGCTGCTTCATCTCTTCCGCGGCTTCACGACCAAAGGCGAGCAGTAACAACTCTTCAGCTTGAGCTTGGTGGCTTTGCAATAAATACGCGACGCGAGCGGTGAGAACACTGGTTTTACCTGAGCCTGCGCCCGCTAAAATAAGGTTGTGATCATCATTCATCAAGACCGCATATTGTTGCGATAAGTTCAGGGGTGACGACTCACATTGAGCAAACAATACTTCCCAGTTTTGTCTTTCTGTCTCTAACCACTGTTGATTCCTCTCGGCTTGCTTAATTTCCGTTTCAGACAACCATGGCTGCATTCGAGCGATGCGGTTTGGCATGCGCTGTGCCGCTTCCTCTAGAGTCATCGTCATATTTCCCAGACCTGCGTTGACCATGTCGACCCAAGTCTTCACTTTAGAATGCGGTAGGAAAGCAGGAAGTTGCTCAAGACGTGTCAATTCAGCTTCCCATTGAGGAACGTGCTCTGCCAACTGTTCACATTGTCTGTCATGCCACTTCTGATAAGCAGCAACCGATGCGCGCGCAAATTGACGACATTGTTCCCATGGAAGGCCTTGGACTAACCAGCTTCGCTGTTTGCCATCTTGTTGATTAGCAAAAAACTGCAACGATCCCCAAAACAATCCGCGCTTTATCGCGATCTTGCCACTCCAAATAGTGAAAGGGATACGTTCTTCACTGCCTACTGAAGATAACAGCAGGCGTGGACCATCAAGCTCAACTTGATGATATTCATTTTGAATAAAAAACTGTGCAGTCTTATTAGCGCTTAGCTGCATTGGAGCGTGCTCTTTAATTGGGAATATTGAATTTATATCATGATGCAGTGAGAATTAATAATGTCTCACTGCTTATCGACGCTTTCATGACCACCTAGGGGCAATTATGGATAAGTATCAAATTCTTGTGCTTGATTTCTGTTAGGATTATGGTTTTAGTGTGTCAAGTGAGCGACTGTGGACTTCTCAGCAAAACTACGCCTTTATTGGGCGAATAAAACCATAAATTACAGCGTATTAATTCTCATCACTCTGCTCGGTGTTGTAGTACCTGCTTGGTATTATGGTCAAAACACACTGATCACACCATTAATTTTAGGGGTTATTGCTGCGGCTCTTGCTGAAAGTGATGATAGCTTTACCGGACGTTTGAAAGCACTCACGCTAACCTTTATCTGTTTTGCCGTTGCAGCCTTCTCTATTGAAATTCTCTTCGACACCCCTTGGCTGTTCGCGATAGGGCTTTTCGTTTCAACCTTCTCTTTTATTATACTTGGGGCAATTGGTCCTAAATATGCCAGTATCGCATTTGGATCATTACTTGTGGCTATCTACGCCATGCTTGGGGCTCACGAGAGCACTAACCTTTGGTTTCAACCTCTATTACTGTTAACGGGCGCCGCTTGGTACTACTTCATGTCGATGATTTGGCAGATCGTATGGCCAATGCAACCAGTGCAGCAAAACCTAGCAACAGTATTCGATCAAATCGGCAATTACATCGGCTCTAAAGCAGAGCTCTTCTATCCAGTTTCAGATTTGATTCCCCAACCACATCGCATTATTGAAGCCAAACTCAATGCTAGCACTGTTAACGCGCTCAACATGTGCAAAGCGACGCTACTCAACCGCTCTAAGCGCGGACACATTGACGGACCGAGTGACCGATTCCTAAACACCTACTTCATCGCGCAAGATATTCATGAACGCGTGAGCTCCAGCCACTACCGTTATCAAGAACTGGCAAAACACTTTGAGCGATCAGACGTTTTATTTCGATTCAAGTACCTGCTCGAAGCCCAAGCTAAAGCTTGTAAAGAAGTGGCAAGCTCATTGAAAGTCGGAGCTGAATACCAACATGGCGATAAGTCTGTATTAGCACTTGATGAGTTAATGTCTTCGCTTAACCATCTTAACCAACAGAACAAGCCCGAGTGGAAATCACTGCTCAACCAACTGGATTACTTATTCAATAACCTAGCTACCGTCGAAAAGCAGCTCTCGAATATCAGTAACCCGGATGCGGAAAAGTTGGAAGAAGACGTATTGGACGATACCAACCCTCATACTTTGACGGCAATGTGGCACAAGATCAAAGCCAACCTGAATACCGACTCGATGCTGTTTCGTCATGCAATTCGTATGGCAATCACATTGACGCTCGGCTACGGGATCATTCAAGGTTTTGAGATTGAAAGAGGTTATTGGATTTTGCTAACAACACTGTTTGTGTGCCAACCAAACTACAGTGCAACGCGACAAAAGCTGACGGCTCGTGTCATTGGCACCGTCGCAGGCTTGTTGATTGGAGTACCGTTGTTGACCTTTTTCCCATCTCAAGAGAGTCAGCTGGTATTCATTGTGGTCAGTGGCGTGATGTTCTTCGCTTTCCGTATCAATAACTACGGTTTCGCGACCGCCTTTATCACACTGCTTGTGCTCTTTTGCTTCAATCAATTAGGGGAAGGCTACGCAGTTGTATTGCCCAGACTAGCAGATACCTTCATTGGCAGCGCGCTCGCTGTTTTAGCGGTTAGCTATATCTTACCGGACTGGCAATCAAAACGACTTCACAAGGTGATGGCAGATGCGCTTGATTCCAATAAAGATTATCTCGCTCAGATCATTGGCCAATACCGTGTAGGCAAAAAAGACAGCCTTAGCTATCGTATTGCACGCCGCAGTGCACATAACAATGATGCAAATCTGACTGCCGCTGTTAGTAGCATGCTGGTTGAGCCGGGTAAGTATCGTACATCTGAAGATGAGAGCTTCCGATTCCTAACACTCAATCATGCACTACTCAGCTATATCTCTGCTCTGGGAGCTCATAGAACACGTATCGATGACGAAGCAACACACAAACTGGTACTGGACGCACACAGAGTAATACACGAGCATCTCGACGCTCTCAACGACCAGCTGTTTTGTCATCAAGAACAATGCGAAGTAAAAAACGCTTACGATCCTGAACTTGATAAGCGTTTAAGTGAATGGAGAGAAGAGGATGAGAGCTCTGTTAGAATGGTTCTACAACAGCTACATTTGATTTATCGAATGCTTCCAGAACTGCATACCTTAGCCACAAAATTTGCAGTTAAAGTTAAGATTGAAAAGCCGCTTGAAAAAGAAGTTTCAAGATGAAAAACAAAACAACAGTAAAAACAAAAAGATAACGAAACTGCTCATTTTTTGAACACTCCGTGTGTTTATACATTGCTCTACCAAAAGGCTCATCTAGGTAGAGCAACCACTTGCCTACCCTTTATCTACAAGGGCCGTTCAAATCTTACACGCATGTAAACTTGCTGACTTTGATTGACTCATCCATAACTTTGCCTAACATTCCTCGGACAAAAAACAACCAAAGGGATCTATAGTTGTCTTAGTTTTAGGAAACTTCAAACTTCATTTAATATTCACTTAATCTTGTTTGATTTATTGAATCAGTAAGCTATGCTCTATTGAGCATATGGATTTGAACTAAGGTCTCATTATGAATACACAGCAATTTGAAGCATTTAAGCAGAAAATACAGCTCCTTAACCCGCAGCAATTGAAAGCACTTCAAGGTGAAATAGACGAAAACCTTGAAACAGATCAACCTTCTCTTTTGACAGATGAAGAGTTAAACGTACTGAATGAGTTGTTCAATTAATAGACTAATGTCACTATTTTAGCTTAAATCCACCTGATCTTAGTAATTTGTAGCCGTTCTCCATTGCACTCAAAATATCGTCCGCCTAGACTCATTTCATACGTCAATAAAAGGTTCTGCTATGTCGATATCTGGTATTCAATCTGGTTACGCCATCATTCAGCAGTCAACCAACATGGCTGAAGAAGCCGCTATCGAGCTTAACCAAAACTCCAAACACTCTCCAAAAACCAACGACACTTTCCAAACTAGCGATTTGAGCTTCAATCAAATAGAACCTGAACAACCCATTTCGTTTAAAGAGAAAGAGCCTGAACCAGCTTCTTCCTCTACTGAAGCGTTATTAAAGCTGACACAGAGCGCAAATTACAACCGTGTTGGTGCGAGTGTGGTTGATCGTCAAAACGAAGCCATTGGTAGCCTTCTCGATATCCATATCTGATTCGAGCTACTATTTATCGATTTGATGGTTACCCTCTTTTTGACTAACAAATGGCTCTAAATCCATACAAACTGTAACTCATTATATCAGGCACTTGTTTCTGGTTTATTACTCGGTAGAATCAGCGCAAATCAATTTTGCTGCACAAACTTTACTTCATACTATTTATGCCAAAACTAAATCTGCATCGCCGTGACTATGTTTCTATTTTAGGAGGCGACATCTCCGCAGACGAATTAGAAAAGAAGCTCCAGCCTCATTTTGATAAGCCAGTGAATAAACTGACTCCGAGCCCTTACCTGACTGAAAAAAACCTTACACGTCGCTGGGCGGCTCTCGATAATGCAGACTCGCAGCAAGAACTGCTCGACCCTCATACTCAAAGCCAGATTCAGGCTTATGAGAAAAACATAGAGCACTTTATTGGCACGGTAAAAGTCCCTGTTGGTATATCTGGCCCTTTAAGAGTCAATGGCCTGTTTGCTAAAGGCGACTACCTAGTCCCACTTGCAACCACTGAAGCGGCGCTTGTCGCGTCGTATAACCGTGGTTCAAAGCTGATCACAGCTTGTGGTGGTGCAAGTGCAATGTTGCTCAATGAAGGCGTAACACGCACTCCTGGTTTCGCATTCCAAGGATTAGTTGAAGCAGGACAGTTTGTGGCATGGGCAGTGACCCAGTATGACCAATTTAAAACCTTAGCTGAATCAACAACGTCGCACGGCAAACTTACCGACATCAATATCAACATCGAAGGTAACCATGTTTACTTGGTGTTTGAATTTCTAACCGGAGACGCTTCTGGTCAGAATATGGTAACTATCGCGACCAACGCTGTATTTGAGTACATCATAGAAAATACGCCGGTTAAGCCCGATCATGCTTTCCTTGATGGCAACTTATCAGGCGATAAGAAAGCCAATACACAAACCTTGCGCAGCGTTCGTGGTAAAAAAGTCACAGCCGAGGTCAATATCTCTGCTGAACTTGTCGCTAAGTACCTCCACACCACACCAGAGAAGATGGTGCAGTTCGGACAAATGACCACAGTCGGTGGCGCTCTAAGCGGTACGATTGGTATCAATGCTCATTATGCCAATGCACTTGCTGCACTCTACATTGCTTGCGGTCAAGACGCGGCGTGTGTTGCTGAGTCTGCGATTGGTATGACTCGTATGGAGCTCAACAAAGAAGGTGGTTTGTACGCGAGTGTAACGCTGCCTAACTTGATGTTAGGAACAGTCGGTGGCGGTACTGGCCTACCAAGCCAAAAAGCGTGTCTCGATTTACTAGGGCTACACGGCAACGGTAAATCACAAGCCTTAGCTGAGGTTTGTGCGGCTTTATGTTTGGCGGGTGAGCTATCGATTGTAGGCGCATTCTGTGCGGGTCACTTTTCGCGCGCTCATCACAAGTTAGCGCGCTAGTTTCTGTTATAAAACCTTAAACCGACCGTTGTCACGCATTGAGTGAGTTGTGTATGGATTACTTACATTTATCGCGAGTGAGCCTTAAACACCTCACTGCGCTTCATATTATGCTGAACACCCACAGCGTCACTCAAACGTCAGAGCAACTCTTTGTCAGCCCTTCGAGTGTGAGTAAGACATTGTCTCAGCTGCGTGACATCCTTAATGACGAACTTTTCTATCGAGACGGCACCAAGCTGATCCCGACTCCCTTTGCCCTGAAAATAGCGCCCACTGTTCACGCGATTCTTTCCAGCATGAACGGGTTACTTCACCAAAAGAGTTTTACTCCTCAGGAGTATCAAGGCAGCTTTTCACTTTCGATGCGTGAAAGTACCTTCGAAGTGTTTGCCTCGAAGATCAGCAAAATCACCACTGAACTTGCACCAAAAGCCAAACTTAATATCTATTCGAAACAAGAACTTGGGTTCGATGCTTTGCTCAGTGGTAAGGTCAACTTGATCCTGTTGCCACACGATATCTCTCAACCCCCAACGGATAATAAAGAGCTGGTGTGGGAAACGATTCTTCCTGATGAAATGGTTTGTTTGATGGGTGCACACCACCCTCTCGCTCAGCAAGAACTAACGGTTGAAGGCTATTTAGATTACAAACACATTGGAATCTTAGATAACGAACTGTCTAAGCCTTACTTTGAGCAAAACTTAGTGCAATGTCATAAGCCTAGAGATATGGCGATATCGGTAGCGGACTTTGGCGCGGCTGCGGTGCTATGTCACCACACACCTTTCTTGTTCACTTGCTCAAAACAATGGGCTGAGCATGCCAAACAAGCACAAGGTTTGGTAAGTAAGCCGCTTCCTTTTGATTACGGAAAAGTAGCGTATAGTTTGGTATGGAACAAGCCAAACATGAATGATCAGGCGATCAAATGGTTGTGTGACTTGTTTTTAGAAGCCTAGACCTTTGTTAGAAGCAGATTGAACTAACAAGACTGGTTTTATAAAGACTGAAATTTGATAAGAGACTAAGTATATACCTCAGGGGTTTGCATTGCTCTTTGAACAATTGAGTAGAGCTTATCGTGAAAGCTCTGCATTTGTTGTTCGGTGCATTTAGGCCACTCTAAAGCTTCGCCAATTACCCCATGATGTTGAAACGCATTTAACCGAATTCGAACATCACTTGGCAAACCCTTCAAGTAATACCCGACCTGCTCTACCTCGATATCTAGGTCACTTTTATTAGGAATATGCAGTAACCGAACTTCATGTAATTTGCCTTTATCAGCTAAGTAGTTAATGGTTTCAAACACTCGATGGTTCCCTCTACCCACTAACCATTGATGCGTTTCAGATTGCCATGATTTTAGGTCGATCATCGCACCATCAAGGTAAGGTAATACCTTATCCCAACCTTGCTGTGTCAACGAGCCATTACTATCAATAAAACACGTTAAGTGTGCCAATTGCGGATCGCTTTTGATCGCCTGAAATAGCTCGATGATAAACGGCAATTGCATGGTCGCCTCGCCACCCGAAACGGTAATACCGCTCAGGAAGAATTGATTGTGCCTAACCAGTTCAAGCACATCTGATACCGTCATCGTGGTGATTTTGGGGCTAGACTTATGATCACAGATATCGACGCACTGATCGCAGTTGGTACACGCTAACGGATCCCACTTCACTTTGCCTTCAATAAGACTCAGAGCACTGCTCGGGCAGCCACTCACGCAGTCTCCACAATGGTTACAGTGATTGATGGTGTGTGGATTATGACAAGTGATGCAATCGAAATTACACCCCTGTAGGAACAGCACCAAGCGATTTCCTGGTCCATCAACACAAGAAAAGGTCAGCACACGGCTGACCTTCGCTTGTTTTTCTGTCTTATTATTTTTAACCCTAGCCATTTGAGTTGTTAGATCAGAAATTTTCATAATTCACATTGTTCGTATTCGAGAAACACATAACATGCGTACGTTAAAGCTATTCGTATGTCGGCGACATCTCTAAGCTCGCTACGCGTGGTTTACGCTCTAGTATGCCCGTATTTTTTGCAGCTTCAGCACCAAGGAAAGTGGTATTGGTGCGTGAACCTTGCTCGTCATATTTGGCAATGTCAGACAGCTTAATCATATAACCTGTCACACGAACCAAATCGTTCGATGCTACGTTAGCGGTGAACTCACGGTAACCCGCTTGAATCGCCCCTTTGCACAGGTTGAACATCGCTTCTGGATTGGACTTCACCGTTTCGTCGATGGTCAGAATGTCGCTGATACCCGACGTGTAGAACTTGTGGTGACCAGCCGTCGCACGTACGTAAGACACTGGATCCGGTTCTGTTCCATAAGGGATGCGTACACCCGGCGTCACATCTTCATCTAGGCTGATACCACCTTGAGCGTGTAACAGAGCCTTACCTTCCAGCCCATATTTCACTTCCGAGCTTTCAACGATTTCAGCCAACTTTTCGGAAATACGATGACCGAGCTGGTTTGCCGACTCATCGCGACCATAGCGCCCTGCTTTGCCTTCTTTTTCCATTAAGGTGTTGACCGCTTCTGCCATACCATAAATACCAAACATTGGCGCAAAGCGATCTTCTTCAATCAAGCCTTCTTTGGTTAAGAAGCCTTCAAAGAAGTTAGACTCTTCATGTAAGAAGCGACTACGTGCATTCATCAATTCGATCATGATGCTGCTGTAGTTAGGTAGTACTTGCTGTAAGAAGTCTACGCTGTCTTCAGATTTCAGAGCCACTTGCTTGAGGTTCATACGTACTAGCGTGTTTGAACCACCCGCCAGAGGCAAAGAGTTGTAGCAACTCACGATGCCAAAACGCTTATCTCCGTACGCAGCGGCGTGTGCAGGATAATTGGCAATGTGCGGCTTGCTGCATTCACAGATATTGCTCGCAGCATGACGAAGCAGGTCATCAGATGTGACTGCAGGGTCGTACATAAAGGTTAAGTTAGGTGCGATCTGCTTGAGTTCAGCATCCACACGTAAAATAGTGCGACATACAATGTTGTCACTAGGGCCAATATTAACGTGCATGAAGGCATCTGGCAGCGTGCGATCCAGCATGACCCAGAACAGCTTCAGCTTTTGGTATACCTGCTCATCCGTCAAACCGCCAACAAAAGGCATCAACACATCGTCCAACTGGCCTAAGTAAACCGGAATTGAAGTCACTGATGGAACGTGATGATAAAGGATGGTGAGCATGTTCAATGCTTCGTCGAAATTAGTAGCCGCGCTAAGCTCTAAATACTTGGAGCCTTGATGTAAGTATTTAGAATAATCAGGAAGCACATAGCGCGGCTTAAATGGGGCGTGACCTTCAAACATGTCACACAGCACACCTTGTTGTAAGGCTTGCTCTACTTCATTGCTTACCGGCATATACGGCAGACTGGCTTCAGCTTCTAAGGCAAGATAGCTCGACTTCTGTTTTGGGGACAGGTTGGCATCTGAAATGATATTGCTAAAGCATTGTTGTTGTTCTGAAAGTGTTGAAGAAGTAGATGACGCAGATTGGTGGCTCATGATTAAACCCTTAATATTCTTATGGGCTTATTTTATATCTCACACTTACATTTCCACTAATGAAATGTATGCAAGCCTACATTTCCAAAATGGAAAACACCATTTGTAACTTAGTAATTTATGAATAGATAGCTTATAAATTTTGTGAATAGACAGTTTTTAAATTGGCCATTTGCCAATTAACGATGGTTGTTTATCGATGATTGTCGTTGGGGAAGGGAAAGAATGAGCAGAAGAGATTAGGCCGCTTAATTGAACCGTTTAGTTTAAAACGCAAGTGCGTATAAATAGAAAACCCACATAACGGATCCAAAGATCGTTGATGTGGGTTTAGTCAATTAAGCGTGAGTGCAGTTATCTGGAGTTATCTATACGTCAACTCCAGATACGTCAACTACAGACAAGTAACCTATAGGTGAGGAACCACTTGTTTACGGCCTACACCCATCAGAACCTTCAAAGTACCTTGTGGGGTGTCGATTGAAAACGGTGTTGAGACTTCAACAATCGAAAAACCTGCTGCGCTCAATACATTCTGGGAGCGCTGTTCGCTGACCCCAAAATCTTCGCTGTCGTTTTCTAAGTACCAATCCCAGTGTACAAAAACCCCATCGTTTTCTAACAGAGTATAAATAAGGCTGACCGTATCTTGTAGGTTCGGAATAAAGCCACATACCGAAGAGGCTACCACTAAGTCAAACTGATTTCTGAATGCTGGGTGTTGGGCTGCAAGTCCGCGCGATAAGATATCAACGACGGGCTCTACATTAGACAGCTCTTTTTTATCTAACTCTTCAATCATCCCTTCTGAGATATCGAGAGCGATGATCTCTTTTGCAAAAGGAGATATTTTCTGGCTGAGTAATCCTGTACCACAACCAAAATCAAGGACACGGGTTCCGTTCAAATCAACGATCTGTGTTAACTGGTCAAATGCGGACTGTGCGAATACAGCAGTAGCGGGGTCGTTATCCCAATCAGGTGCGTACTCGTCCCATTGTTTCGCCATCATGGCCTCCATCTTTACTTCTTGTAGGTTCGGAACGCCCCCAGAATAAACCAAATTAGTCAATTCGTCATAGAGTTATCATGCAAAGATGGACTATTTCTAAGATAGTCAGCACAATATTCAGATAATATGCACCGCCACCCGCTCAATATGGAAATGAAATGAACCTTTCTCAAGTCCAAGCCTTTTGTTCTGTTGCTGATTTAGGATCCGTCTCTGAAGCTGCTCGACAGCTTGAATGCAACCGAACCAAACTGAGCATGTCGATCAAAGCCTTGGAAAAAGAGTTAGATGTCGAACTGTTTGTTCGCAGCGGTAACCATGTCGAACTGTCTGAAGCAGGCAAAGCCATCTACAAAGATTGCGAAGGCATGTTGGTAACGGCAGCACGCATTAAGCAAACCTGCTTACATGTTTCGGGTGAATTCAACGCCGAGATTTGGATCGCACGCGACGATTCCCTTCCCGATGAAATGTGGCAAAGTTTGTCGCACGCCCTAAACAACAAATACCCTTCCACTTCTTTCAACTTCGTTCTCGCGTCTAGTGGCGACTTGGCTAATCTTGTCGAAACTCAGCAAGTTGATTTTGCGTTTGGTGTCGATTACGAGCGTGTCGACGACCCAAGAATTATCTACAACCCACTCGGCAAGATCCGAATGATGTCGGTATGTAAGAAAGGGCATGATTTGAGTGCGATGCGAAGAGTGTCGGATGAAGTACTAAGAAATTCGATGCAAGCGACCATGGTTTATCTCAATGAAAAAGATAACCCTGAGCTTGAGCCCTTCTCTCGCCGATACATTGGTTTTTCTAGCTTCGATTTTATGTTGGATACGATTCTAAGAGAAGATGCATGGGGCGTAATGCCTGAGCCATTAATACGCCATTTATTGCGTGAACAAGAACTGGCAGTGATCAAGCACACATATGGCCTGACTCAAGAAGACTACTGTATGTTTACCGCGGCAGGTATGGCAGAACACCCAGGTATGAATTGGTTAGCGGATCAGATCAGCGATTACTTGTTTGATTTCTAAAGTGTCAGATAATGTTCTATCTCGACACTTAAAATCGTCTAACAAATAGAAAGCCCTCTCTTTAGAAGACCATCACGTGATCCACTAAATAACGTCCGTCTTCTTCAACTAACACCATTTCTGCCACAAATTCGCCTTTCGCAATGGTATACGCTTGCTTCCAAACAAAGGCGATGGAATCGGAGCGTCTGAATAGCGCCACAGGCTCACGTTCAGCAAAAAAGCCATTACTGTGCTGATAATGATGACACACCTTTTCCAGATACTCAGGCGTCACAATATCCTTCATGCGCTGCGTAAAGTCTCGGCAGTGTTGAGCATGGTCAACCTTGGTTGAACCGTCCATCAAATTGTCCATGATCGGGTTAGCAATCGCCCACAACTCGCTATCGTTGAGATCATCAAATTTCATCTTCATCCATTCCTTTGAAACTGCAGCCAAATAACACAATTCGATAAAACGCTTGCAACCAATCGGTTTTATTAATCATAAGCGATCTTATTTTACTTGCACACCATCTCTAGAAAACAGTCATCGTCAACTTTACTGACACCCGAGTCTATCACTAAGCTATTGAATTATAATAACTTGAGTATAAAACGAGTTACCGACATATAAACGTCATCAGATAAAGTTTGTAAAGCTAGCTCAATATTAGAACAATGAAGTTATCAAAAACATCTGGAAAATATTATGTGTGACAGGAAAAGCCAAAACGAAAACCGAGTACTATTGTTCTCAGCCCTTTTAGCATCAGGCTTCGCGATTGGCGGATTGGTGTTGGGTCTTCTCGTTGGCTCTCTAGTCATAGTATTTGACGGTGTCTATTCTCTTATCAGTTTACTGTTAACTTTATTGTCACTAGCTGCTTCGAAATACATTAATCGCCCATCAGACAGGGAGTTCCCGTTCGGTCGAGCAATCATTGAGCCAATCGTAATCGCCATTAAAGCGATTGTGATTCTGCTTGTGGTCGGTTATTCGCTTTACTCTGCGATTGGTGCTCTGATGACAGGTGGTCGTGAAGTTGATGCTTCTATCGCAACTCTGTTTGGTATTTTCAACGTATTGGGTTGTGGTTACGCTTGGTGGTACATCGCTAACAAGAGCAAACGTATTTCTTCAGGTTTGATTCAAGCTGAGTCTAAACAGTGGCAAATGGATACGCTGTTGAGTGTGGCAGTTACGGCAGGTTTCGTTGTTGCTTGGTTGGTGGCTTACTCTCCGTTTGCTGAATACGCGGTATATGCCGATCCAATGATGATGTTGCTGATGTCTTTCTACTTCATCAAAGTGCCGTTCGACATGTTGCGTGAAGCAATGCGTGAACTGCTAATGATGTCGGCAACCAAAGATATTTGTGACGCGGTAGATAAGAATGTTGTCGCTGTGGACAAAGATGCGGACCAAGATTTGGAGCTAATGGGTGTGACTAAGGTTGGTCCTGAATTAAGAATCAATGTTGATATTCATACCAACGACCAACAAGCGATTGCGGTCGATGATATTGAACGTACGCGCCGCCAACTTAAGCGACGCCTATCTAAGATGCCTTATGAGCTTCAATTGAACCTCAATATCGCGAGCTAAGAGCATTCTCTCTTAAGTTCAAGACTGAACCTCTTCAGAAGCCGACGCGTTAACCGTCGTCTTTTTGTCTCTGGTTACCCACCAGCAAGCCAGTGAACCAACAGTTACCATACATACGCCCTGCCAAAACGTCATGGTCAATGACAAGCCCAAAATCATCGAGGAAAGTAACGTCGCGAAGATTGGCGTAAAGTAAGACATGGTTGCAAGAAACACCATATTCCCCCCCAGAATCGCTGTGTTCCAAAGCGCGTAACCAGCCCCCATACATGCCCCAGCAAGCACTAAGTCAATCGCAGCACTTGAAGTCATCACCATGCCGGTTTCATCACTCAATGCGTATTTGATCCACAAAGTGATCGCCGTAGCGATAAAGAAAAGCACAATCGCATTCTGTCCTTTAGCAACGCGTTGGGTGTAATTGCAATATACCGCCCAAATAATCGCGCCGAAGAATGCCATCGAATAGGTTTTAGGGTTGGTTGCAATATTAGCCGCGATTTGATCGACAGAAAGCCCCTGATCGCCGCTGATACTCCAAGCCACGCCAAAAAACGCTAAGACGATACTTGGATAAACCAACCAGTTTATCTTTTTGTCACTCAACAGCACCGCAAACAACACCGTTAGTGCAGGCCATAGGTAGTTGATAACGGCCATTTCTAAGGCTTGATGTCGGCTATTTGCCATTCCTAAAGCCAGAGCCAAGAAGATTTCGTAGCAAACGAATAAGGCACCACCGATCATCAAATACGATTTAGAGAAGCGCGACAGCTTAGGTAACCCCATAACACAGACTAACAACAGTGAGCTCACTGTATAAAGACTGGCAGCACCACCAATTGGGCCCAGTTGTTCTGACACACTACGAGACAATGCAATTAAGCAGCTCCATAGTAAAATGGCAGCAATGCCGTAGCAGCTATGGCGATGAGATTTCAGCACGCCTCTTCCTTCTTTTTATTGTAATTAGGTAATCAAAGCGAGCTTAAGCAAAGGTAGGCTTAAACACCACTATCGATAAGTTGCAGTAAGTAAAAATAAGTAGCCGAGCACATAACTGTACTCGGCTATCAATCATTTACTCAAAAATCTAAAAGCAATTAGCAATTAGCAATTAGCAATTATGCCAACAAAAGTGCTTGCAGGTCAGCCAGAGACTTAACCTGATAATGAGGGTTAATTCCTGCTGGCGTCGCTTTCTCTTGGCTGTTCAACCAACAGGTCTCAATACCAAAATCCAAGCCACCTAAAATATCAGAGTGTGGGTTGTCCCCGACCATCAATACTCTTTGCTTTGATGGCAACCCAATCAGCTTGTGTGCATGTTCAAAAATTTTCGCGTCTGGTTTAGCGACACCGACTTCTTCAGAAATGATCACATGATCAAAGTAGTCTGTCATTCCTGTTCGTTCCAAACGGATTGACTGCAGCTCTGTGAAACCATTGGTGATGATGCCCATGTTCACTTTGCCTTTTAACGACTCCATCAACTCTTTTGCACCAGGAAGCAGAGAACAGATGTCTGCCATTGCGGCTAAAAACGCACTGTTTAGTGCTGCCGTGGTTGTCTCTAACTTTGTTGCCCAGCTTTCAAAACGCGTGTGCTTCAGTTGTGCAGCCGTAATACGGCCATCTTGGTAATCGACCCATAACGGCAAATTAACCTCTTGATAAACTGAATAATCCTGTTCGCTAAAGTCCACGCCAAAACGGGAGAACATCAGCTTCATTCCTTGAAAAGCATCAAAGTGGAACAAAGTTTCATCTGCATCAAAGAATATCCAATCGTACTTCATTTTATGTCCTATTATTCGCGCGGTTGAGCAGTGCTTGTATTTATTTTCTCGTTGCCTCAAAGGCCAGATGTGCATTCTACTATCAATTTTGTGAGCCTGAATATAGTTCTAAGAATTTATAGAAAACAAGCAACAAGTCATGATATATCGCAAATTTTGCCACATATTAAACCAATACCATACAAGAAATACACTTAAGTACCGGGAGGTACCATGAAGCACTTCTTACCGTCATCCGTCATGCTCACCCCATTCCTTGTTAAGTATTATGATGAACAACCAGAAGACACCTCTGACGCCTTAGATACCGATGAGTCTCAGCAACCTCAAATTGAAGCTAACGATGACTCACGCAAACCATCGACACAAACTGAACTTGAACCGACGTTGAGTGAATAGCCTTTACTTTCATGGTCATGGAACGCAATTCTGTTATTAAATCAATCAATAGTTCGCTTTCCATTACTGACAATAAACACATAAGAAAACCATAAAAACGATTGCTATATGAGCCCTATCACAACACATAATCACAAAGTGGTAGTTCGGAATCAAAGTTGTTCCAGATCAATGGTCGACCAGTTGATTGCCGACAACATGTAGGAAATTAAAAAATCATAATTAACGGAGTTTTCCAATGTCTACTGCATTTTACATCCCTACAATCAACTTCATGGGTACTGGCTGTTTGAAAGATGCTGCTGATAGCATTCAGTCTCAAGGCTTCAAAAAAGGTCTGATCGTCTACGTGATGTTGCAAAAGCGATGGGTGTGAATGTTGAAGGTATGACAGCAGAGCAAGGCGCAGAAGCAGCTATCAACGCGATTGTTCAACTAGCAAATGACGTGAACATCCCAACAGGTATTGCTCAACTGGGTGCTAAATTGGAAGACATCCCGACTCTGTCTGACAACGCTCTTAAAGACGCTTGTGGTTTCACTAACCCTAAACAAGCGACTCACGAAGAAATCTCAGCGATCTTCGAAGCGGCAATGTAATCTAGCGACAATTTATTCGAGCTAGAAACACGCGGCTCTTGCTAAAAACAAATAGCTAACACAAACGGGCTCACCTTCTGAGCCCGTTTTTTTTCTTCCTGTCTCTTTCAATTCTTTGCCTTCATAGCCAACCAAGAACGACGAATCACTAGCTACTCACCACTAAAAAGTCGCATTGTTGCGATCGCTTGGTTATAGTCAAACTATTGATATATAGAATGACAAACAGGTTCCATTGAGTCGTTGGATAGTTAGCACCTCATTATTAGCTTCACTCGTTGCCCACTCCGCTCAAGCAGAGGATCAAAATGAGTGTCACAGTCAGCCGCTAGAAGACGCCCCTGTTGAAAAAGCCTACCACTACCTCAACAGTAAATTTTGCCAACCCGCATTATGGTTTGACAGTTTCTTTGTCGATGACCGCATTACCGAAGATGCTCGAGCGGGCACGTCTGTGCGTTGGTACAACGATTTTATTTACTCAGAAGGTGGTGACGTCGACTACTCAACCAAGCTCAACGCACGTTTACATCTTCCCTTTGCGAGTAAGCGCCTAAAATTAATCTACGAATCTGTCAGCGATGAAGAGTTCTTTGATTTCTTTCCACAAGATTCAGAGGAATTAGAGAGCGCACTCGGCCTTCGTTACGATGCTTATGCGAAGGGTTACAGTAGCTTCAATATTAAAGCGACACTGCGTCCGCGTATTGAAGCTCGTTATCGCTTTACCTACCCTCTCACTACCGATGCCGTATTCAGGCTGACCCAACGTGTGTATCAAGAAAAGCAAGAAACTGGCGAGATCACCGATATCGATTTTGATCTTTCTTTGAGTGATGACTTCTTAGCGCGATGGTCGAACTTTGCAGGTTATAACGACGACCTTAAAGGCTGGGAGTACGGTACGGGGCTGACTTTGTATCACTACCTTTCTCAAGACCAAGCTCTGCAATACAGCGCGACGATTACAGCAACCAGCGAGCCGTATAACCACTACGAATATTCACAAGTGTCGATAACCTACCGAGAAAACGTTTGGAAAGAGTGGCTGTTCTACGAATTGATTCCGCGCTATCAATGGGAACGAAAGCCCTATGAGGAACATACCGAAGAAGCCAACATCACCCTTAGGCTTGAAGTCTTGTTCAACAATGTCTAGTCGAACAATATCTAGTGAGTGAGTGTTTGTGACATGCGGGCATCGTGAGATAAAAACATGGATACAAAAAAGCACATCATGTGATGTGCTTTTTCAGTTCTATATAAGGCTTAAGCTGTAGTCTTAACCCTTGTAGTTTCTTACTCGTGCCGCTTCTGCTTCACGCTTGTCGACCACGGTTTTACCGATTGGCGCCAATGAGATAACCGCGAGCTTAAGGTGCTGAATCGCAAACGGAATACCGATAATAGTAATGAAACACGCTACTGCTGACATGATGTGACCAATCGCCAACCAGATTCCAGCAAATAAGAACCAAATGATGTTACCAATCATACCAAGTGGGCTGGTCCCGATGTCAGTTTCATTGGTCAATTCATCACGTGAAATCGCTTCTTGACCAAATGGGAAGAATGAGAAGTTACCCATTACAAAACACGCTCTACCCCATGGAATACCAACGATGGTGAGGAATGCGAGCAGTCCGAAGAACCACCATGCCAACCCCATAAATACGCCACCAAACAGAAACCAAATGATGTTTCCTATTGTTCTCATGTTGTCTTCTCCAAACCTTTGAATACTGTTTATTTCATATGCCGAGTAAGGCAATACTTGTTCTAATAGGTTCATTATTATTGAGTCTTTATGAACCGCTTATGAATCGCCTACATTTCCTGTGATTGATACACACCACGAAACGCCAAATCCGCATAGGGATCATCGATTTTATTTGATACCATGTTCGTAGATTTTTAGTATCACAAAGCTAAACAACTACAACAACTACAACAACTAATTTAAGGCCGAATTTATGAGCAACACTGAGCAACCTAAAAAGAAAATGAAAAACTGGGTGCCAATCGTCTTCTTCGGACTTCTCAGCACGGTGCCTGTATTCATGTTTTTAGTCGACGTGTACATCAACCAATACATGTAACAAGACCCCGCCATCCTATCGGCGTAAAAATGAATACAGGAAACATGTCCTGTATTCATCTCAGTTAAATCACTTCTACTGTAATTAATTCAATTCTTCTGCGATCAAATCAACTCTTAGTTAATTAAATCAGCTCTTCGTTAATAAAGTCTAGAATGTCGATCAGCTCATGATCTGGCAAGTTTAGTAAGTTATCACCCACATACCATTCAATCTTACATTGGGTAGGCAGTTCGCTGATCGCTGGGTTTCCTATCCAAACCTTGTGCTTCTTAGCTATATTGTCGCGCAGGATAATGCCACCCTCAAAACTCACCGGTAAATAGAGGTGAAGCATGTTTACTTGGGGTTGCTGCGGGTTCACTTTGAACTGCGGGTAATCTTGTAAGATTTGATAGATTTGCTTGGTACGCTCATACAATGCTGGCATCAACTCGATCCGTTGATCAAACTGCATTGCTGCCGAAACCACGTAAGGCGTGCGATGATAAACATTTCCGCCCTGACGCTTCATCCATGCTGAAGCTTTTGCTACGAAAGCCTTATCACCTAGTAGGAGTGACCCCCCAAGACCATTTAATCCTTTATAGAGCGAAACATAAGCTGTATCGAACCCCTTAGCAATCTCGCTATATGGCTTTTGATAATACGCGCCACACTCCCACAAACGAGCACCATCCATATGCAGATGAATCGATTGTTCTTTGCAGTACTGCTTTATCGCTTCAAGCTCTTCCCACTCAGGCAGCTGACCACCAATCTCTCGCATCGGTAGTTCATACAATGCCGCGGCAATCTCATCAGGCCAAGCCTTTAAATCGTCGACATTCCAAGTGCGAAATACATTACCAACCGGAAGTATATTGAAACGGTTCTGGAGCTGATACCCTTGGCGTTCATGGCGCATAATATGGCTGGATTCGTGCATCGCCACCAAAGGATTTCTTTTTTCTTGGCAAGCAATCTCTAACGCTGTCGGTTGATTCATTGTGCCAGTAATCACAAACACGGCGGCTTCATAGCCGAGCAAATCAGCCACTTTGCTTTCAAAACTCTCAATAAAATCGCCATCACCGTAGGTGTCGTGCGCCACATCATGTGTTTCGCACCATTCAGCCATTTGCGCGAAGGTTTGTGCTGGTGTTGGATCGAAGTGACCAGAAAGCAGCAAATTACATTGTTGACGCAAGTCCGTGCTCATACCTTTTCCTTTATTCATTGTCGTTCTATGTAGGGTGATTGAATTATTTACGTTAGCCTTCAACGGTGACATAAAGTGCACCTCTTCGCTTTTATTATTAGCGAATAATTAGTTTTGCGCAGTCATCGGCTGCGTGTGCCGGAAATACTCAAATTGACGGGTGTTTTATATAATTAAGTCCCTAAAAACACGCGCATCTAACTAGATAAGTATGGGTTAATTCGTTGTTGTTCAACCATTCTTCTATTATTGTATATCTATAATTCCAATAAATATTATTCGTTAATGGACAAAGAGGGCTATATGTCGAAAAATCGAGTCTTGGTGCTATTCGCCCACCCTTCTCAGCATCGCTCTGAAGCGAACAAACCCTTATTTGAGCAAGCCAAGCGTATTGAAGGCGTCACCTGTGTCGATCTTTATGCTGAATACCCGACCTTCAAGATCAATATCGATCGTGAACAGAAACGCCTGTTGGACCATGACATCATCATTTTTCAGTTCCCACTATATTGGTACTCAACACCCGCGATTCTTAAAGAATGGCAAGACCTCGTCCTAGAATACGGATTTGCTTACGGCACCGACGGTAATGAACTGCAAGGTAAGAGCTTGTTATGCAGTATCACCGCTGGCGGCAAAAAAGAGGCTTATCAAACTGACGGTTATAACCACTTCACCATCCGTGAACTGCTTCACCCAATCGAACAAACGGCGTCTTTGTGCGGCATGAACTACTTGGCTCCATTGGCTTTGTTTGGTTCACGTACTGCGTTAGAAGAAGGCCGAATTCAAGATCATGTAAATAGCTACAAATCGCTTTTGGAGGCTTTTGTTGCGGGCGAAGTCGATCTTAAAAAGGCAAGCAAGGCTGAAAAGCTAAACCATTATGTCGATGAAATGATGAGCAGAGGTTAGATCATGACAGGATATTTTCTACAAGCATTTATCTATTTGCTCGCGGCAGTCATCGCCGTCCCTATCGCCAAAAGGCTTGGCCTCGGCTCTGTGCTTGGTTACCTGATTGCCGGTGTGGTGATTGGCCCAATCATCGGCTTAGTGGGTGAAGAGACCACGACCATTCAACACTTTGCCGAATTCGGTGTAGTAATGATGCTGTTCTTGGTCGGGCTTGAGCTTGAGCCGAAGATGCTTTGGGCAATGAGAAACCGCCTGATGGGGCTCGGCGGCCTACAAGTCGGTGGCACAACGGCCATAGTCATGGGGATTGCTCTGTTCTTCGGGCAACCTTGGACGATCGCGCTGACTATCGGTTTGATCTTCGCACTGTCATCTACCGCGATTGTTCTCCAAACCTTTAATGAGAAAGGGCTCTCCAAGACAGAAGGCGGCAAGAATGCTTTCTCGGTCTTACTGTTCCAAGATATCGCTGTCATTCCGATGCTGGCATTTATCCCTCTATTGGCATTGCCAGAATTAATCGAAGCTGCACAAAGCGCGGTCGCTTCGACTTCTGATCACCATGAAGAGTTGAGTCTTGTTGCTGGCCTACCCGGCTGGGCTTATGGCCTTGTGATCACAGCATCTATTGCGATTGTTGTGGTCGGCGGGCACTTCTTGAGTCGTCCACTGTTCCGCTTTGTGGCGAGCTCAGGCTTGCGAGAAATCTTTGCTGCAACCGCACTGATGTTGGTTATTGGTATTGCTGCACTAATGAGCCTAGTCGGCCTCTCACCAGCTTTAGGAACCTTCCTTGCAGGTGTGGTATTGGCGAACAGTGAATTCCGCCACGAGCTTGAGTCTAATATAGACCCGTTTAAAGGGCTGCTACTTGGCTTGTTCTTCATTACGGTAGGTGCGGGCATCAACTTTGATGTTCTATTCAACGACTTTGGTTTGATCATTGGCCTCACTCTTGGCGTTATGCTACTTAAAGCCTTGGTGTTGTTTACATTGGCGTTGATCTTCAAAATTAGAAATAGCGACCGTTGGTTGTTTACGTTGAGCTTGGCGCAAGCCGGTGAATTTGGTTTTGTACTACTGAGCTTCTCGGCTCAAAACCACGTATTGCCTGCTGATATAGTCCAAACTCTGTCGCTGGTTGTTGCTCTTTCAATGTTCCTAACACCAGGCTTATTCATTCTATTTGATAAAGTGATACTTCCTCGTTACGAGCAAAAGTCTAACGACCGAGAAGCCGATACTATCGAAGAGAAAGGTACGGTGATCATTGCTGGTATTGGCCGATTCGGTCAAATCGTTAACCGCTTATTGGTGTCGAATGATGTCAAGACTGTGGTTTTGGATCACCAAGCCAACCAAGTCGATTTACTTCGCTCTATCAACATCAAATCTTACTTTGGTGATGCGACTCGTCATGACTTATTGCATACAGCAGGGATCGAAGAAGCCGCAATGTTTGTCGTCGCTATCGATAACCAAGACTCAAGCGTTGAATTAGTAAAATACGTTAAACACACCTACCCTAAAGTGAAAATTTTAGCGCGTGCGTTCGACCGTGGTCACAGTTACCGCCTACGAGAAGCTGGTGCAGATTCTGTAGTCTCAGAAACGTACCACTCGGCACTCGAAATGGGCGCAGAAGCTCTACGTTCTTTAGGGCACCATCCATTCTTCGTTGAACAGCAAAAATCAACGTATCAACGTGTTGAAAGCCGTAAGTCTGAAAAACTATACCAAGCTTGGTCTGAAGCGGAAGAGAACCCACGTTACGACAACAACTACCGACAAATCTTCATTCACCTTGAAGAAGCAATGAAAGAAGACATGAAAAAAGACCGTTCAGACAAGCACTCTCGCTCAGAACGAGGTTGGACACCGCCACCGAAAGGCTATGCAGGTGGCTTTGAGGAAGAACAAACCTAAGCAGAGCTCAAATTCGAGGTTAACAACCACTCAAAAAGCGGCTTTCGGGTCGCTTTTTCATTCTCTAAATACGAATAGCACGACCGATGAAGCCAAAACACGGAACCTAAATCAGATGAACCACGACATTTATGTGATCCAGTTATAATTTTCAATCTCAAGCTACCCGTAAAAAATGAATTCACTTTTTACATTTATAAAACATTACCTCTCCACATAAACCATACCGTCAATGGGGTATATATGCATTCTTTTAAGCCCTTCAGTCGTCGTTCTAATTCGTAGCGACCATCCTCTAACGTTTGAGTTACATTGCATATATCTAAACACGCCCCACAAGTCGCCACTAAAGCATTCACATCGCCAATAATTAACGCTCCGCACTCACAAATTCAAACCATAAAAATTAACACAAACATTTCAAAGTATGTCTATCGTTACAATTTGTAACGAATGCCAGTTGTCGGTATAGTCCTGCACTTCAAAAAGTGAGGCGGTTGCGCTCACCTTAAAGGAGATATAATAATGATTACTAATGATGCAGTAATAATGGGCATGTTAGCTGTTATTCTTGGCGGTGTTTTTATCACGGAAAGTAGCCAAAATAGCGCACTGAAAAAATTCTACTCGTTCGTTCCGGGTCTATTGCTCTGTTACTTTGTTCCTTCTCTATTGAATAGTTTAGGCATCATCGATGCGTCAAACTCAAAGCTATACTTCGTTGCAAGTCGCTACCTATTACCGAGTGCACTCGTTCTTCTGATCATCTCAGCAGACCTTCGTAAAATATTTGGTCTTGGTTCTAAAGCCGTCATCATGTTCCTAACCGGTACTGTCGGCATTATCATTGGCGGGCCTTTAGCGATTCTAATTATCGGCCAAGTTAACCCTGACCTTGTATCTGGCGATGTATGGCGCGGCCTTACAACAGTGGCTGGCTCTTGGATTGGCGGCGGTGCAAATCAAGCAGCAATGAAAGAAGTGTTCGAGGTTGATGACCAATTATTCTCTGCAATGATTACGGTTGATGTTATCTGTGCGAACATTTGGATGGCTGTATTGCTTATCATGGCAGGCCGTCAGAAGAAGATTGATGCATGGTTAAAAGCTGATACTTCATCTATTGAAGAGCTAAAAGAGACGGTTTCTAAATACCAAGAAGAGAACGCTCGCCCAACAACCACAACAGATTTAATGAAGATCACGGGAATTGCGTTCGGTCTTACCGGTCTAGCTCACTTATTCAGTGACCTAATCGCACCTTGGATCTCGACCAACGCTCCAGAACTCGCGAAATACAGCCTTACATCAGGCTTCTTCTGGTTAATCGTAATGGTGACAACGTTCGCGCTCATCGCTTCATGCTTCAAATCTACACGCAGCCTTGAGCACAGCGGCGCGTCTAAAGTTGGTTCAGCGTTCATCTACATCCTAGTTGCAACCATCGGTATGCAAATGGATGTGACGGCTATCTTAGACAATCCAGGCTACTTCTTCATTGGTATCACATGGCTAACTATCCATGCCATTCTAATGATTGTGATGGCGAAGCTTATCCGTGCACCACTGTTCTTCATGGCTGTCGGTAGCCAAGCTAACGTTGGCGGCGCAGCATCGGCTCCTATCGTAGCAGCTGCATTCCACCCAGCACTGGCGCCAGTAGGTATCCTAATGGCAGTATTGGGTTACGCGCTAGGTACATACGGCGCTTACATCTGTGGTCTCATCATGCAGGCTGCTGCGGGTTAATAGAATCGCTTCAATCCAATAACACAAAAGGCTGAACGATGATCGTTCAGCCTTTTTCGTTTCTAAAACTGTATTTCAAATAACGGCTTAATCGAACAAAGACGCCAGCTTATTTTCAACAACTGGGCTGATATTAAAGCTCAACATAAAATCTGGACGCGTTTCTTCGTCTTTCTCAAGGTAATAGTTCGCTTCAATGCCAAACTTCCAAGGACGTCCGTTCAACACAGTAGTCTTGCTTACGCTTATATTCAACGGAATTTCCGCCTGATCCTTATTCCAATCATACGAGAATGTCGGCGCAGAGCGGCTTTGTTGCGTAATTCAGTTTAGAGACAGAGCAGCCCCATTTCGTGCGTTTCTTAGTCAATACGGCAAGTTTCAGGCATACCTAACCCAGTGAGCTTGTTCAACGCTTTTATCATCGCG
>NZ_JBFSTC010000035.1:0-46034 GCF_041466605.1 Vibrio sp. 10N.247.310.17
AACCATCTGTAGGATCGTTCAACTGATCAGGAAAATGCTTAAATGATCAGTGTTAGCTTCATAGGCGGCCTCGGTGATTGAAACCAACCCTCGTTCTAAATGCTGGCGTGCGATCTCTAATCGTCTCAAACGGATGTAACCGTTGATTGTCATGTTGTATGACTGCTTAAAACGCCTTTGAATATTAGATACACTCATCGAAAAGTGCTCAGCAAGCATTTTTAGGCTCAGCTCTTGGTCGAGATGAATTTCAATAAAGCAGATTACAGCCTCAATTCGTTCGTCATAACTTTGATGTTCAATGTTAGTTGCACGTGTCGCTGGTTTTATTATTTTTGGTTTAGTTTGGTAAGCCAGACAGCAAGTTTGTGGTAGTTGATGCATCGAATTCTCAAGGATCTGTTGAGTTAAGGATTCTATATGTAACTTCTGATGGAAGTTATTGGGTGAAGAGCAAGTCGTCAATTCTTGTGTAAGCTTCCAGATTTCTTCCGTCACTTCCAATTGGAAGTTGGCATTATGTGTATTGATGAAGTTTCGGCATTTACACTCTTCGGTTACTCGAGATTCGAACCATTTTGGTTTAACTAAGATGTTAATCTTATTGAGTTTATTGCTTGCTGTCATCACTCGACGGAAATTGGCGGGTTTAGTGAGGTTGACCACCACCCCTTGAGGTTGATGAGTGGCATCGAGATCAAATTCGAGATCATCGTAACCAAATGATAGCTTACCTTCCAAAAGAATGGTGATCAGAACTGAAGCGTGAGCGGTAGAGATTATCTTAGTATCGACGAGCTCAATACAGCGGCCACCGTGGATAAATATTAGGTCATTATATTGATAAGAAAGAAATTTCCCCTCAGCCAGTGATGTCTGTGTAGTTTGACCTTGTGTGACAATAATCTGCTTTTCTGTTTGCTCCAACTTTTTAGTCAGAGTGACTTTGCCAATTTTAGCCCGTTTAGACATTACTTCACTCATTTGACCGTTCCTCATAACAGCTGTGCGTTTTTGCATAAGCAAATCATCTGTGCATTTATAGGTTACAACCTTATCATAATTGATAATTATTATCATTTACATCTAGGATTGAATCTATGGAAAGCCCAGTCAGATCAACAATTAAGCTTTCAGCCCTCTATATCGCAATTGCCAGCACGTTTAGTAGCTCTGTTATTGCCGAAGAAAGTACATCGCACTTCGATGAAGTTGTGGTGTGGGGAACGAAAGTCTCAAGCAACACTGAATCGATCATTGCAGATGACATGTCACTGAAGCAAGCTGACCATATGTCGGACTTGCTGCGCGAAATCCCCGGAGTTGATGTTGGGGGAACGCACTCGATCAACCAGCGAATTACGATTCGCGGCCTAAGCGAAACTGACTTAGACATTCGATTAGATGGCGCTTCTCAGCACGCCAACATGTTCCATCATATTGGTAATTTGACTCTTAACCCTGACATATTGAAATCAGCGGATATCCAAGTAGGTAACAACTCGGTGACGCAAAATGGGTTAGGCGGTTCAGTGCTGTTTGAAACCAAAGATGCCAAAGATCTACTTCGCTACGACGAGACTTTTGGCGCTCGTGTTTATGGCGGGTATGCCACGAATGCAAGCCAGCAAGGTTCACTTACTGTGTATGGTTTGTTGTCAGATAACGTCGATGCCATGCTTTACAGCCATTACATGAGCCGTGACAACTTTGAAGATGGTGATGGTACTGAAACCTTTGGCTCAGAAGGGGATGTATACAATATTCTAGGTAAGATTGGTTTTGAGCCAAGTGACTTACACCGTTTTGAACTCTCTTATGATATGTACCGTGATAACGGTGATTACAGTCCACGCCCTGATATGTCGGGTGGTACGAACGTGGGTTTGTCTAAAAACATCCTCATTCCTACCGATTACAACCGTGACACCATCACGGCCAGCTATGAGCTGCGTGGTGAAAGTCATCAAGGTAACGTGACTCTATACAACACGGAAACTGAGATTCAGCGAGATGAAAGTGTTATGGCACCACGTTGGCCTTCTAATCGCTTATCCAAAAACACGGCTAAAAACCAAAACTTTGGTCTCAACGTAAAGTTCCAATCCGATTATCGCCTGATGTCGTTTGATAACATCGCGACTTATGGCTTTGACTACATGGACAAGTCATCGAGCAGCTATTACGGCAGCAGCAAGTTTATGGACGAGTCAGCAATCTCTACAGCCCTTTTTGTTGAAGATCAGTTCTACTTTACTCAAGCATTCTCGGTTACGGCAGGGCTTCGTTTTGATGATTACCAACGTAAAGCAGAAGTCGGTAGCGAAGATTTTGACGATGTAACTTGGTCGTTGGCCACTCAATGGGATGTTACTCAAGATTGGACGCTGTTCGCGAGTACACGTTCGTTGTTCAAAGGCCCTGAGTTGATGGAGAGCTTTATTGCTTACCAAGATGTCGCTTATTTGGCTAATGATCTGAAGGCTGAGACAGGGCAGAACACGCAAGGTGGTGTCCGTTTCGATAAGCGCTTGGATAATCACTTTATTGGTGCCAACCTGACAGTATTCCAAACTAATATTGATGACTATATTGCCGAAAAGTATCAACGTGCAAGTAAGAGTTATTTGATTTATAACCTAGGTGACGTTGAGATAAAGGGCTTCGAGGCGAGCCTATCTTATGGCTACGAGATGTTTAACAGTAAGCTGTCCTATGCGCTTTCAGAGACTAAAAATAAAGACACAGGCGGTGCAGTCGCAGGTGGCAATGGTCGAAGTATTGATATGGGTGACAGCATTACGCTGACACTCGATTATCAGTCTGAAGCGCTTGAGACTATCTTTGGTTGGAATTCGATGTTTGTTAAAGACGAAGACAATGTATTTGATGGTCAGCCGATCAAAGAAGGCTATGACGTTCATAACCTGTTTGCTCAGTGGGTGCCTTCGAATCTTGATGGATTGTCTGTCACCTTTGGTATCGATAACGTGTTTGATGAGCAATACACTTCACACGCGTCTCGTTCGGGTACAGCAAGAGGCTTTACCTTGGATGACTATGAACCGGGTCGTAACTACAAGCTTTCTGCCGCGTATCAGTTCTAGAGAAGGTTCTAGTTCTCAGGGTTGGTTAGCGCAATAAACTGGCGGTCGTAGGCATCCGCAAAGTTTATTGACCAAAACTGAAGCTATTCCTTTAAGTCGGTCGTTTAAAGCATTCATTTAAGTCATTCTTTTAAGTGATTACTTCTAGTGATTACTTTAGGTGGCTAGTGAAAAGAAAAGCGCCTTTCGAGCTCTTGACCAAGAAATCGAGAGGCGCTTTCGTTTTATTCGTTATTGTGGAAATCACTCAATAGGTAAAGACAATACACCGCCATTGAGTTTGACTTGTTTTAGCCATTCGGTTGGAATTCCAACATCTTCTTCGTAGAAACACGCCGCTAATACCGCGCCAATCACAATCGCACGCCCGCAGCTGTCACCACCACATAAGATGTTGTCGCGAATGCCTTGTTTGTAATTCTGAGCACCCGCAATGATGCGAATCAGCAGTGGAAACGCGGCACTTAGTTCACAATGCAATCCAAACTTCTTCGCGGCATCTGTTATTGAAAGCTCAGGTTCAGCCAATGCTTCATCGATTTGATCATGTATAAATCTGCTGCAAGTTTGTCGCACCATTTCTACGGACTGTAATGGTGAGTTGCCTTGAATCGCTGCTTGAATCAACAGGGTGATGGTTTGCGCCCATTCCACGGCTTTGTCGTTGTTGTTGGTCACTCGTACCGCGCTCTCTACCATCGCTGGTAAGGTGTGAGAGGTATAAGTACAGGCTACTAATGGAATGATCTTTGAAACTGCGGGGAGCTGCGTATCGTCTGCGCCACAGGCAGTAATCGGGGCGCCCTCTAGTTCTAATTGATGGATGTTCAGCAAGCTCATGCGCGTCGCTTTATCAATGTAGCCTTGCCAACTACCACCGAAATCAAACCATTTGCGGAAATGTTGAATATAGCTCGCTTCATCGTATTTTTGGTTGTCGACTAAACTATCGACCATCGCCAATAACTGAGCACCGTATTGCGAGTGCTCACCGGACGTTTTTCCTTGGTGCGCAAAGTAGCCTTTGTCTTGATAATCGAACTGATTCGGTGAGCGAAATTCTGGCTCGAAACCAGCCACGTGTAAGATCCTCTCTTGGTCATACAGCCAGTGCAACCCCATGGAAGCGGCGTCTCCAACCAATGCGCCGACAACGGCGTAAAAAGCTCTTTCTTTATGATTGTCCATGCTGAGTGATGTCCTTGAGAAGAATCAACGTAGTTCGATATGTTAAGTATAGTGATTAAACGAGTTTTTTGCTGTGTTTCTAAGAGGGAATATGAAGGGATAAATCCCGATTGGTCAATAGCTTAAACCAATCAGGTGAACTTGATAAGGGAAAGGAATGGTCGGGCGAGTCGGTACTATTAATTAATGACGTTACTGATGGTTAAGGTAAGCACTAGAACGTTGTTCAATCACTTTGAACAGACGCGAAAGCGCAAAGCATAAAGCAAAATATACGAAGCCTACAATCAGCCAGATCTCAAAGATCAACCCCGATGAGTTTGCCATCTCAGTACCAACAAACGTCATCTCTTGGATCGAAATCAGAGACACAATCGACGTGTCTTTAACCAAGGAGATTGCTTGGCCTGCCAATGGTGGGGTGATGGCAGTTAATACTTGTGGGCCAACCACAAATCGATACTTAGACAATGCAGACAAGCCAAGCGAATCGGCCGCTTCCCATTGGCCTTTAGGAATACCTTCTAAACCCGCTCGAATCACTTCCGCAATGTAAGCTGAAGAGAGCAAACCAATACAGATAACACCAGACGCTAAGTTTTCCCAAAGGTTAGTAGGACCAAACAGAAAGGCTTGAACAGCGTTAATCTCGCCATTGTGTTCACGTAAGATACTTTCTAAACCAAGTAATGGAATCAGTTGGTTAGAAACGAAGAAATAGAATATGAAGACAAACACCAGTGGCGGAATATTTCGAACCAACTGGATAAAAATCAGTGCCGGTGTTTTGAAGAAAGCGATCTTTGAGTGTCTTGCTACACCTAACAATGTGCCAAAAGAGAGTGCTAACACCATACTCCAGACACTCAAGCGCAGTGTAGCGATCAAGCCTTGGAAGAAGTAGGGAATACTGCCTTGAGAAGGTGGAATGAAAATTAGGGTAAACGCATCTTCCCAGCGCCACTGGTAGTTGATACCAACAGCAGAACGATAATAAAGCCAGCCTGCAAACACACAAATGACAGCGAGTAACACGCCATCCAAAAGGTTAAGGCGTTGATACCAAGGCTTCATATAAACGTTGGGCTTAGGTGTTGTTAATGCGCTAGTACTACTCACGTCATTCCTGTTTAAACAATAATAATTAGTAGGCTGTTTTGTGAGTTTTAGATCATCATTAAAGCGAATCAAGTTGCCGAATCGAGGCAGTGCAGACAACGCACTGCCTCGATTCACTAGCAAAAGTTCAGATTACTGACCTTGAGCAATCTGGTCCTGCCAATCTAGAGTAGAGAACCAGTACTCGTAACGCTCTTTCAACCAACCGTCTTCAGTACGTGCTTTGATCCATTCGTTGAAGAATTCTGCCTTGTCAGTTTCACCTAGGCGAACTGCAAATGCTTCGTTACCTTTTGATAGACGCTCTTCAAATGGAATAAATAGCGTGTCTGCATTTTTGATCGTTTCGTGTTCTGGTTTCGGGCTAGACGCGATAACCGCGTGCGCGTTGCCGTTTAACACTTCTTGGAATGCTTGAGCATCGTCATCGAACTGTAGAACTTTCGCTTTAGGGAAGGTTTCACGAGCGACTTGAACCGTGAATGCTCCACGACGTGCTGCAATTTTTACGCGGCGAGAATCAAAATCAGAGATCTGAGTAAAACCTTCCGCTAGCTCTTTGTTAGCCGCCAGTTGAACGCCAGAGTGCGAGTAAGGTTCAGTGAACAATACGCTTTTAGCTCGCGCTTCAGTGATAGACATACCGCCGATGATTACATCAAATTTTTTCGATAATAGAGAAGGGATAATACCGTCCCATGCCGTAGGTACAAATTCGACTTTCCAACCAGAATCTTCGGCAAGGCGTTTCGCCACGTCGATTTCAAAGCCAACGAGATCGCCTTGTTTGTTACGCATCGCCCAAGGAACAAATGTCGACATCCCAACGCGCAGTGAGCCACGTTCGTTGATTTTATCGAGGTTAGGCGTTTCAGAAGCAAGTGCAGGCAAACTTACGGCAAGCGCAAGTAGGGCTGTAATCGCGGTTTTAAATAGCTTCATGCTGATAAATCCTTATTGTGTTCGCCAGTTAGCCCCGAGCTTATGCTCAAGCCAAGCAGCAACGGCAGAAAGTGAAAGTGTAAGAGCAAGATAAATGATCGCCACAGAGAACCAAATCTCGAATGGCATCGCGGTTTCAGAAACAATGTTTCTGGCTTCAGTCGTCAGGTCAAAAATAGCCATGACACTCACAATTGAAGAGTTTTTAATAAGAGAGATCACTTCATTAGTCAAAGGTGGCAAGGTACGTTGCACCACCTGAGGAAGAATCACATCCCAGTAAGTATAGGTCTTTGATAAGCCCAAAGATTGAGCTGCTTCAAATTGTCCTCTCGCAATACCATTTAAACCAGCACGGAAGATTTCGGCGGTGTAAGCACCTTGGAAAAGTGCCAAGGCTAAAACGGCAGTGCTAAAACGATCCAGCCCTAACACGGGGCCAAACACAAAATAGAGTAAATAAATTTGTACTAATAACGGCGTGTTACGAATCAACTCAACATAGCTGGTGGCTAAGGTGCGTCCAACTACAGAATTTGAGTTTCTCAATAGCGCCGTCGTTAAGCCGATGATCAGTGTCGCGACCAAAGAAATCAGAGAGATATTGATGGTAACCAGTAGCCCTTCAACTAACTCTGCAGGCCACCATTCGCCATCTTCATAGAAAGCAATATAGTCCGGCACGCGCTCCCATTGCCAGCTGTATCCCATGGTTTGTGCGCCAGAGTCGAGAATCCAAACAACAGCAGCCACCAGTACAACAATCTGTACCAAAGCAGATAGGGCGGGTTTAATAATTCGAATCAACATCAATAAGTCAGGATCTGATTTAGGAACGCTTGAGTACGTTCATGTTGAGGGTTTTCAAAGAGCGCTTGTGGCGTATTCGATTCCACAATTTGTCCTTCATCCATGAAGATAACGCGGTCGGCCACTTGTTTCGCAAAGCCCATTTCGTGGGTCACACACACCATGGTGATACCTTCGCTCGCCAGTTCAACCATCACGTCGAGCACTTCGTTGATCATCTCCGGATCAAGCGCTGAAGTCGGTTCATCAAAAAGCAGTAATTCAGGCTTCATGCACAGCGAACGGGCGATAGCTACACGTTGTTGCTGACCGCCAGAAAGTTGTACTGGGTATTTGTTGGCTTGTTCAGCGATGTGTACGCGCTCGAGATAGTGCATTGCAAGCTTCTCGGCTTCTCGTTTGCTTTTTTTCAGCGTACGTATTGGAGACAGAGTCAGGTTTTCAAGCACGGTAAGATGGGGGAATAAATGAAAATGCTGAAACACCATTCCGACTTGGCCAGGTGTGTTGAATTTACTCGGAAGTACTTGTTCTAACACGCAAAGCTCGCCACTTTCGAAAGGTTCTAGCTGATTGATACAACGGATTAAAGTTGATTTACCCGAACCTGATGGCCCGCAAATCACCAGTATCTCTCCTTGTTCAATCTTTAAATCGATATCCTTTAGGGCATGAAAATCACCATACCACTTGTTAAGTGACTTAAACTTAACCATTTCCTTGAGATTGTTCAAATCGTTGTTCATACCTAATAAAGAGACAGGTTTACCTTAACAATATAGAAATATGATTGCACATTAAATTAAGGACTTATGAGAATTTAATAGCATCTTGTAGGGCAAATTAAAAAGCAGCGCCCAAAATGAACGCTGCTTTGTTTGTACGAAAGAAATAAGTAATGGGTTCAGTCAGATGTAAAAAATCATCTTTTTGTGGTCATTGTCTTTGCTTTCTCTCTACTTTAGCAATTCTTAGTGAATCGCAGACTCTAAAATCTCACGCGTTTTCTCTGGCGTGATTGCTTGGTTTTCGCCAAGTTGCAGGTAACCGTGTGATTCAAGTTGAGCAACAACGTTGTCGATTGCTGCCGCTTTAGTTGCTTCGTAACCGTCGAACATAGTTGCAACGTCTAGGCTGTGGTAGAAGGCTTCGATTGCAGCAATAGTGCGCTCGGCTAAATCAGCACCCGCTTCTAGGCCAAATACGTTGCGACCCATTTGCTCTAGCTTGCCACGCTTCGCTTCGATTTGATTACGAAGTAGTGAAGGTTGAACAATCGCAAGAGAACGTGCGTGGTCTACGTGCCATAGTGCTGTGAATTCGTGGCCAATCATATGTGTTGCCCAATCTTGAGGAACGCCAGTACCAATCAGGCCGTTAAGCGCTTGGTTTGCAGTCCACATTAGGTTTGCACGCCATGCGTCGTTGTCACGCTCGTCGTATTGCTTACCCAGTACAAGTAGGTTCTTAAGCAGTGTTTCTGCGTAACCGTCTTGAACCATCGCGTCTGTTGGCATTGTGATGTATTGCTCACATACGTGAACCCACGCATCAACTAGACCGTTGATCAGTTGGCGCTCTGGCAGAGACTTCATTACGTCTGGGTCCATAACCGCGAACTTAGGTTGTACTGCAGGGTTCATGAACGCCAGTTTCTCTTGAGTCTCTTTACGAGTGATTACAGCACCCATGTTAGATTCAGAACCTGTCGCAGGGAGTGTCAGTACAGCACCAATAGGGGTTGCTTCAGTAACTTGGTGTTTGCCGGCTAGGATATCCCAACCGTCGCCGTCGTATTTAGCTGCCGCAGCAACGTATTTAGAACCGTCGATTACTGAACCACCGCCAACAGCGATAATGAACTCTACGTTTTCTTCTTTAACAAGAGCGACGGCTTTATCTAGCGTCTCTTTGGTTGGGTTAGCTTCAACACCAGCGAACTCAATCCAAGCGTGATCCTTTAGAGAAGCGACAACTTGGTCGTAAACACCGTTGCTTTTGATTGAACCGCCACCGTAGATGACTAGTACTTTCTTCGAAGTATCAACCGCTTGGCTGATAGCGTTGATTTGGCCTTGGCCGAAGTGGATAACTGTAGGGTTAACATAAGTGAATTGCATTAGAGATTCCTTGTGTAAAGCTCAATTTGTTATTTTATTTGATTGCTCAATTTCTATATTTGCATATTAGTACAGTAATCTAGGGTGATGAAGAGCTGATTCTCCAAATAAATTGCCTATTTCTACAAAATTGATATTCTTTCTCTGCTTTAGCTTACTTACTCTTAGCACTTGGAATGGAAAGTCGCCACTTATGAAAACACTCGCGCAGTTGTTACAGTCTTATGTAGAACACAAAGGTTGGGATGATCTCGAAGGGATCAGAGAAACTGAAATTGGCGGTGTGTGGTTGTATAGAAGCAGTGGCGGGAATCAACGTCAGCCATTCACTTACCAGTCGGGTATTATCATGCTCGGGCAGGGCAAAAAGAACATCTATATTGGCGATAGACCCGTTACTTACGCTGCTGGTGATTATCTTGTGGTAGGCGTGCCAATGCCATTGGAGTGTGAAGCCTTACCTGTAAATGGCGAACCATTGCTTGGTTTGTCGATAAGCATCGATTCTCAGCGCTTGCACAGCTTAGTCAAAAAGCTCGAAGACCAAGGCTTTCTAGAGAGCTACTGCAACAAGCACAAGCAGAATTCGAGCGGCTTAGAATCGACGCCAATGGAAGAGCAAATGCTGGAGAGCTTTACTCGATTGGTCAAAACTCTACATTGTGACATTGAAGCCAATATATTGGGCGATGCCATGGTCAGCGAAATTGTCTACCGCGCCCTAACCGGTTCAGAAGGGCGTGTGCTGTTTGATTTAGCTCATCATGACGGCCATTACGCACGTGTCGCTAAAGCGCTGTCTAAAGTGCATGAAGAGTACGACCAAACCATCACTGTTCAATCGCTTGCCGACGAAGCCAACATGAGCGTGTCTGCCTTCCACAATGCATTCCGTAATGTCACCTTTGAATCTCCTCTTCAATATTTGAAGAAGGTAAGACTCAACAAAGCCAAAGAACTGATTCAGCTAGAAGGCCTTCGCATCAGCGATGCTGCTCGCCGAGTCGGCTACTCGAGCCCATCCCAATTCAGTCGCGAATTTAAGCGCCACTTCAATACCACTCCAAGAGCGGTTTAGCTCTTCTTTCAACGAAACTATCTGTTGAGAGCTATGGTGCCAAAAGCTATGGTGTCGATTGCTCTTCGTTGATGCCATCGTGATTCCTGAAAGTCCCATGTCTTGGCTGAACACCATACTTCTCATGTCATCCCCCTGAGTCTCATATTTGTTGAATTATATGAGTAAATGTATCTAATCATAGGCATTGTCAGATTGTAGGTATTTGATTCTCGAATATATTATTAACGTACTTATATAAAATAAGCTCTCGAAAATAATTAATTAAATAGCCTAAGAGTTTATGCACGGGTATAAGGGATAAAGTTACTAACCTAGCTAGTAACGGAGTTTTAGTGTGAACAACCTATCAAATATCATCTAAATTTTGGTAATTATCCTTTCAATTACCTGAGAGAGTATTCAGGATTATTGAATAGACTTAAAATTAAAGAGAATTTAGCAGTTGATAAAGCCTAATGTGACGGATAATTAGTCGCTTGATGACTAATTATCCTGTAACTTACTGATTTATAGTCAACTGAGAGTCTGATGTATATCACGTTTACCCTAAAATAATTCACTTAACATGGCGCTACTTTAATCATTCTTTCCAATACGATTGTTCAATATAAATACGTATTCCTATATTATTAAAAGGATAATTCCGATGAGTAGCGATATCATTAAAATTTCAAGAAATACTGAAAATGCACCAATTAATTCTGTATCTACACAAACGGTCGCTTTTTCTCATTATAATAACTTTTCTGCTCAACTGCCTGTTGACCCTAAAACAGGTGAAATAGTTATTGGAGATATTAAAGACCAAGCAGCACAATGCTTGAGTAATATTAAATCTATTGTTGAAAGCATTGACCATGTTATGGATGATGTCGTGAAGATTAATGTTTTCGTTAAGAATATTTCTGATATCGATGCTATTGATGAGGTTTACGCAAGCTTCTTCAACAACAGCCTGCCGACACGTACAGTCGTGGGTGTAGCTGCGCTACCGAACAGTGACGCTTTAGTTCAAATGGATGCTCTTATTTCAAACGGCGAAGGTACTAAACCACAAGCACCTTGCGCACTAGTTAAGGTCTCAAGAAATACAGATAATGCGCCTCAAAGTGCTGTATCGACGCAGACAGCGGCTTTTTCTCACTACAACAACCTTTCAGCTCAATTGCCTATCGATGTAAATACAGGTGAGTTGGTTTCAGGTGGTATCACAGAGCAAACGACACAATGTTTAGCAAACATTAAAACGATTCTAGAGAGTATCGGTCATGTCATGAATGATGTGGTTAAAACGACTATCTACGTGAAAAATATCGCAGATGCGGAAGTGGTAAATGAAGTATGTGCTAAATTCTTCCCAAGCTACGTTCCTGCTCGTACCGTTGTTAACGCCGCTGAACTACCAATGGGCGCTTTAATTCAAATTGATACATCCGTTTCACATGGCGACGGTACACCGCCGCAATTACCAGAAGACACTCGCTTGTTGGTTATTGAAGCTAATAATACTGTCGATGCTCCTTTCATGGCTTATTCGCACACCGTTGCTTTCTCTCACTACAATCATATTTCAGGCCAATTACCTTTAGACCCGAAAACTAATGAAGTGGTTGCTGGTGGTGTAAAAGAGCAAGCTGAACAATGTTTGAAAAATATTAAGGCGATCATTGAAAGTGTTGCTCATAGTATGGACGATACAGTGAAAATCAATATTCAGCTTAAAAATGTTTCAGACATTGATACAGTGAACGAGGTCTACACAACATTCTTTAATGCTGAATTACCGGCAAGAACGGTGGTTGGGGTTTCAGAGATTCCTATGAATGCTCTAATTCAAATTGATGCCGTCGTTTCCAACTGCGAAGGTACACCACCACAAGATGTGGTTGCTTAAATTAATTGAATCCTTCTCGATAATATCGATCAGATCTCGGCTTTAGTTTCCAAACAGGGAGCAAATTCAACAGGCCGTGATCTGATCCGTTCACCTCATTACTCAAGTCCATCGAAGCTATACACCTAAGCTTATCCCGTAAATATGGTATTTATAAGGTTGAAGTGTTTTAATATGAAAAACAGACGCTTAACGTAATAAAGAAAACCAGCTTATGCAATTTCGAGCCATTTTACTGCTATGCCTTACCCTAATAGGGTGTTCGTCCAATCAAGAGTTGGTACCCGACCCAACAACCATCACGCTATTTTATGGTGATACATCCATCTCTGCAGGTGTTTTAGAGGATAAAACATTCAATTCAGTCCTTGCCGATAGGGTTGAAAGCGTTACGTTTTCGGGCTCAATATCAAAGCAAGACTCAGGCTATTTTGTCGATATGTTAGTGATTCGAGAAACGAAAGAGCCACGTTCAACACGACAACTGAATACCTCGCTTCTTATGAAACCAGGAGAGTTGGTGGATGTTGGCGGTGTGAATAACGATGTGTTCAGGGTAATTCTCGAGTAACAAAAATAAAGTGTTCAATTAATCTGATTTTTTGCTTTACCTCAACCTAACTTCAAGTCTTAAGCTTCTCTTACTGATTAAGAAGGAGCTTAATATGCAAAATAACTACGTAAAAGAACTCGCCGTTAAAACTTACCAAGAAGACCTTGAGAAAGAGTACATTAAATCTCGGGCTCGGCCATTCCACGCCCCGAGTTTTATTGGCGGGGTGTTGTTGTCAGTTGTGCTGGTGGGACTGTTTTAATTTATGCAGAATCTTTGATCCATTACCAACTCTCAACACATCTATTTGATGCACTTTAATGCATACGGCACAATCGCTTAGGTTGAATTGTGACGCTAATGTCGAGAGGAAGTGAAGTATGGCAAGTCCAAGAGTATTAAAGTCACAGATTACTGACATTACCTGTGGCGAGAATGTCACTATCATCGAGCCAAGCAACGTTTATGGCTGTGAGCTTAAAGATGATGTGTTCGTTGGCCCCTTTGTTGAGATTCAAAAGAACACCGTGATAGGTGCTAGAAGTAAGATTCAATCTCACACCTTTATCTGCGAGTATGTGACCATTGGAAGTGACTGCTTTATTGGTCACGGAGTCATGTTTGCCAATGACTTGTTCAAAGAGGGAAAACCAGATCCAAACCCAGACAGTTGGGGGCGAACTGTTATCGCTGATAACGTTACTATTGGTTCTAATGCGACAGTGTTGCCTGTCTGTGTTTGCGAAGGGGTGGTAATCGGCGCGGGCAGTGTGGTGACAAAAGACATCACTGAGAAAGGTATTTATGCAGGCAACCCTGCTAAGAAGTTAAGAGACTTACCTTAGATTCATAAGACAAGCTGAACTGTATGAATCATTAGGTGCGGCTTTTTAGATAAGCGACAGGGTATTTATTATGGATGTATTTTTACACGTACTTCATCCAAGCGATGCCAGTGCTTTATTGGAGTTTGAAGTCGAAAATCGAGAGTGGTTTGAGCAATTTGTTCCAGCGAGGGAAGACAGTTTCTATTCCAATGAGGGTGTGGCCGAGCAAATCACCAGCTTTCTAACTGAATACGAGAATGGTGAGATGATTCCTATGTTGATCAAAGACGCTAATGGCACTATTTGTGGGCGAATCAATGTTCGTGATATCGACCAGAACGCTGGAAGTGGAGAACTAGGTTATCGAGTAGGTCACGCATATGGTTCTAAGGGTATTGCGTCTAACGCGGTGAGGAAGTTACTTATCTACTTGGCCGAGCACTCATCCCTTAAATATGTTGATGCCTATGCGTTAGTGGGTAATGTTGGATCAAATAAAATCTTATCCAAGGCCGGTTTTAACTTAGTTGAACGCGTTGAAAGTTACGCCGTGTTCAAAGGGAAGGATCAAGATGCTCATTATTATCGTAGGGCGTTATCTATGTAACTGAACACTCTTAATATTAACCTACAGTAAGGAAATATCATGTTTATTGTTTCTCTCGAATACCAAGCGCCTTTGAAGGAAGTAGATCGCTTCATTCCAGAACATGTTGAGTTTTTAAACAAGCAGTATGAACTCGGACACTTTCAGTTGTCGGGTCGTAAGAACCCTCGAACTGGTGGTGTTATTTTATCCACGCTTAGTAACAGGGAACAGTTAGACATGATTTTGACCGAGGATCCCTTTCATCGAGAGAATATCGCTAAGTATGAAGTCATCGAGATGTTGCCGACCAAGGCATCTCAAGAGTTCGAGTTTTTGTTATAGGTTACATTTACTCTACGAAGTTAATTAGGATCTTAACTTGTTATTTTAATTAAACTTTATCATCTAGATTATCGCCTTATATATTAGAAGCTGGCAGCGTCCTTCTAGCCAGCTTCGAGCCTTTTTATTTTCAGGTTTAAGGTTACTTCTAGTTTCGGCCACTTATAGATTTACGGTTACTTCTGAGGTTTGTTACGTTCGATTACGCTAATCGCGATCGCCAAAAATAGAATATCTTTCACTAGGAAGAAGTTAGTGACTAAGATGCCATCCGATACTTTCCAAGCATTTGGCGTTGTAATTAGGAAGCTGAGTGTCACAACAAAGATGGCCGCTGCAGCAATGCCTGAATAGAAAGCAATTGTTGGTTTCTTAAATCCAACGATCAGTCCAATCGCGACAATGATCTCCGCGCCACCCACCATGTTAGACACAGCTTGTACTGAGAACAGATTGTAAAGCCAGTTCATTGCAGGATGATTTGCGATTAGCGGTTCAATGAGCATCGCTTCGGTTGGCGTAAACTTATAAATACCAATCTAAGCGAGCACTAATGCTACGCCAACCACGCCTAGGTTGTATCCGACATTACTCTGTTTTAAATCATAGGTTTGAACATGCATAAAAGTACTCCATTTAATAAAATCCCTGAATATGACCGCAGGAGCTCAGATTAAATTTCGCATTGAGAACAATAATTAATATATTTATCTAGAGACTTATTGTCTCGATATGAACTTAAATACTGGTGATGTTGAGAACCGAAGCAATGTGTAGGCGATAGTGCTGTTCAAAAGGTACAGCGAGCCTTCCAATTTTTGTTTTCAATATTCACGATTTGGATTAGATTACGTTGACGTAAATCCCTAATTATAAGAAGAGAATTGACCGTGAAAATCCATAGAATTAACCCGACCAAACGTTGGTCAGATGTAACTGTATTTAATGGCATCGCAAGTTTTGTTGAGGTACCAGAGACGGATACAGCGGCAGGAATTAAGAGTCAGGTTCAGCAAATCTTCGAACAAGCTGAAGAAATGATGAGTTTGGTCGACAGTGACAAATCTCGCGTATTGTCGGTAACGATTTACCTAACAGATTTTGCTAACTTTGACGCACTAAATGAAGTGTGGGAATCGTGGTTTCCTGAAGGCTGTGCGCCAAGCCGTGCATGTGTGAAAGCAGAACTGGCAAACCCTGAGCTATTGGTTGAGATGTCGTTTATGGTTGCTGCGGGTGAAAAGTTTCAATAAGCCGAAATATCGGTAGAAGTAATTGGTCGTATAAACACTAATCAGCTAATCAATTAGACAGCGAACAGATAAAACAAAGCCACTCAGGTGAATCACTTGAGTGGCTTTTTAATTTTATACGCTACCCGAAACTAAATCGGATTAGGCATTAAGCGAGACCTTGATCTCTGGCCATCTGTTTCGCGATCTTCGGTGCGTGCCATAAACACGGCAACAAGATAAACGATACAGGAACGGCTGTGATCACAATGAACGACTGTAGGGCAGAGATACCGCCAGAACCCATTGAGATAAGCGCGATAGCTACTGCACCCATGATGATACCCCAGAAGGTACGTACGGCTGCGTTTGGCTCTGTAGTGCCTGTCATTACCACACTGATGGTGTAAGTCATCGAGTCACCTGTTGTCACGATGAACGTGGTCGTCAGGATAAGGAACAGAATCGCAATCAAAGTAGGGAACGGCAGTTGAGCGGTAATTGCCAGTAGCACTGCAGGAAGGTTAAAGCCTTCGAACGCGCTAGAAATTACGCCTGGGTTCTCTAATTCAAACGCTAGACCACTACCACCAACGATGCTGAACCAAAAACATGTTACTAGCGGTGCAACGATGCTGATAGAAACGATCATTTGGCGAATCGTACGGCCACGTGAGATACGAGCAATGAAGATCGCCATCATCGGACCATAGCCTAAGAACCAACCCCAGAAGAATACCGTCCAGCCACCTAGCCACGCTGTATCTTGGCGGTACAGTGCCATTGGGATGAAGTTATCCACCATTTCGCCCATACCTTGTAGGTAGCCATCAATGATGAAGCTCGTTGGGCCTACTAGCAGAATGTAGCCGATTAGGCACACTGATAAGATGATGTTGTAACGGCTAACCAGTTGGATACCTTTGTTCACGCCACTCAATGCAGACAGTGTGTACATTGCGATAGCGAAAATGATAACCACACTTTGAGTTGCAAAGCTGTCAGAAATACCAAACAGTTCGCTCAACGCATAGCTGATCTGTAGGCCAAGGAAGCCGATAGGGCCGATTGTACCTGCGGCTACTGCCACAATGCTGCACGCATCAACGACGTTACCAATCCAGCTGTTGATTGCCTTGTCGCCAAGTACTGGGTAAAGCAGCGTGCGTGGCTTAAGAGGAAGACCTTTGTCGTAATGCAGGTGCATTAACACGATGGAAGACAAACCACCTAAGATTGCCCAGGCAAGGAAGCCCCAGTGCATGAAAGATTGTGATAGGGCGTTGAACGCCATCGCTTGAGGATCAGCGTTACCATAAAGTGGTGGAGCTGAAACAAAGTGAGCAATAGGCTCTGCGGCTGCCCAGAACACACCACCGCCAGCTAGCAGCGTACATAGGACGATAGACATCCATTTAAAGGTGGTCATTTCAGGGAGAGCAAGCGTTCCTAAACGAACGTGGCCTGTGCGTCCTAGTGCAAGCACTAAGCCGATAATGAAATTGAGTAGTAGTAGGACTTGCCAGAAAGCACCGAACCACTTAGTTGAGTAACTAAAGCCGATGTTTACAAGTTCGGACAACACGGAGGTGTTGGTGAAAGCAAGGACGACAAAGAGGGTTAAAAAACTCCCACTAAGCCAAAATACTGGGTTTCCGAGTTCCAGTTTTTCACCCAAAGATTGAGCTTTATTGAAATCGATAGAAGTAGCTTCTGCGTTGATGTTTTCGTTGGCGACTTGCGTCAAGTTGGACATTATTTCTTCGCTATATTTGGCTCTTTCAAGCCTATGTATTTCTCCCACACTTGCATAGAAGTGTGAGGTTCGTCAAAAAAGCCGCAGATACTAACACATTTGTTATCAAAAGGTGGGCGAATTCCAAAAAGAAAGCCAAATCGACTGTAAATCTCTACTTTTTGGTTAGTTTTGATACGAATTTTTTGTCAACGCTGAGTCACATTTCTGATTTTTGAGACATTATTTTTTATCTTTCCGAAATAAATTAATATTAGTTGTTGGTGCAAAATAAGTGTCGACTCATTGCATGCTATAAACAAATTAATGCGAGTTATTTTATAAATAGAGAATATTTTAGGTGTTAAATTTGCGTTGTTACCTACAGTTGTTTTGCGAAGAGATTTAAGTGGTGAGTAAAGTCCCATTTAAATTAAACATCTTGAAACAACAACTTAAGGGATAGCTAACATGCACCTAAACCAAGGAAGAGTGGCCAAGAAGGTTTTTACACTCAGTACTCTCACCGCGTCATGCTTAATGGCGTTCAATAGCTATGCGGCTGTGGATTGCTCAACGTTAGAAACGTGGGACTCTGCCACTGTATATACCGGTGGTGATCAGGTTTCACATGACGGCAGCGCGTACTCAGCAAACTACTGGAATCAAAATAACAACCCAAGCCAATTTGAAGGCGATTACGCACAATGGAAGAAAGTCGATGTGTGTAGTGGTAATGGCGGTGGTGGTACACTAAACGAAGCACCAACGGCTGCATTAACAACGCCTACAGCATCAGATGTGATTGTTGAAGGCGACAGTGTCGTATTAAGCGCAACAGCACTGGACGCTGATGGTAGTGTTGCTTCCGTAGAATTCTTTGTTGATGGTTCTTCGGTCGCGGTTGTGACAGCGGCACCATTTGAAGCAACGTGGGCTGCAACGTCGGGTAATCATCAGGTTTCTGTTGTCGCGACAGACAACGAAGGTGCGGCAAGCCTTGCTAGTGAAGTTTCAGTGGTTGTTGATTCAGCTCTGCCAGGAAATGAAGCACCGACAGTTTCGGTTGCGCTTTCAGCAGCTTCGGTCGATGTTGGTAGTGTAGTAATGCTTACCGCAACAGCAGCAGACAGCGATGGCACGGTCGATAAGGTTGATTTCTACGTAGCAGGTGCTCTTATTGGCACAGCTGCAACTAACCCTTACACGCTTGATTACACAACCACTCAAGCGGGTTCTTTAGCGGTCTACGCAAAAGCGACTGACAATCAAGGGGCAACGACAGATTCCGCGCTGGCTTCTTTGACGGTGAATGGCGCACCAACGGTGAGTACTTGTCGACCTGATGGCTTATATCAAACTCAAGGTGTCGATGTTCCTTATTGTACGATTTACGATGATGAAGGTCGTGAGAAGATGGGCGCGGATCACCCACGTCGTGTGATTGGTTACTTCACAAGTTGGCGTGCAGGGGACGACCCACAAGCCGCATACTTAGTCAATGATATTCCTTGGGAACAACTTACACACATTAACTACGCTTTCGTGAGCATTGGCTCAGATGGCAAAGTAAACGTGGGTGATGTGAATGATCCGAACAACGCAGCGGTTGGTAAAGAGTGGCCGGGCGTTGAAGTTGATCCTACCTTAGGCTTCAAAGGTCACTTCGGTGCATTAGCGACAGCTAAGAAAAAACACGATGTTAAGACTTTAATCTCAATCGGTGGTTGGGCTGAAACCGGTGGTCATTTCGCGACAGACGGTAGCCGAGTAGCTGATGGTGGTTTCTACACAATGACGACCAACGCCGACGGTTCTATTAACCATCAAGGCATCGAAACATTCGCCACTTCAGCGGTTGAAATGCTTCGTAAGTACCAGTTCGATGGTCTAGATATTGATTATGAATACCCAACCTCTATGGCGGGTGCTGGTAATCCGTACGACAAAGACTTCATGGAGCCGCGTCGCCAATACCTGTGGGCTTCGTACCAAGTCTTGATGAAAGTGCTTCGTGAGAAGCTTGATGCGGCGTCTGCGCAAGATGGCAATCACTACATGTTAACTATCGCGGCGCCTTCTTCTGGTTACCTGTTACGCGGTATGGAAACATTCGATGTGACTAAGTATCTCGATTACGTGAACATCATGTCTTATGACCTTCACGGTGCGTGGAACGATCACGTAGGACACAACGCAGCCTTGTTTGATACGGGTAAAGATTCAGAGTTAGCACAGTGGAACGTTTACGGCACTGCGGCTTACGGTGGTATCGGTTATCTGAACACGGATTGGGCTTACCATTACTTCCGTGGTTCTATGCCAGCAGGTCGTATTAATATCGGTGTGCCTTACTACACTCGTGGTTGGCAAGGTGTAACCGGAGGCGAAAATGGTCTTTGGGGCCGAGCTGCACTTCCAAACCAAGCTGAATGTTCAGCAGGTACGGGGGAAGGTGAGAAGAATAACTGTGGCCATGGTGCAATTGGTATCGACAACATGTGGCACGATACCGATCCAAAAGGTAACGAAATGGGCGCGGGTTCTAACCCAATGTGGCACGCGAAGAACCTAGAGAAAGGCATTTGGGGTTCTTATGCAGAGGCTTACAAGCTTGATCCTGTGAATGATCCATCTGATGTTCTAACGGGAACTTACACGCGTAACTACGACAGTGTAGCGGTTGCCCCTTGGTTGTGGAACGCAGAGAAGGGCGTATTCCTTTCAACGGAAGATAAAGATTCTATCAACGTGAAAGCAGACTACGTTATCGACAAAGAGATCGGCGGTATCATGTTCTGGGAACTAGCAGGGGATTATAACTGTTATGTACTCGATGCGAGTGGCAACCGAACGTCTATCGATACGACCGAACAAGCGTGTAATAGCGGTAACGGTGAGTTCCACATGGGTAACACCATGACGAAAGCTATCTACGATAAGTTTAAGTCTGCGACCCCATACGGAAACAAGGTAGCGACGGGCGCTATCCCGACAGAAGCACTAGATATTACGGTATCGGTTGGTGGCTTCAAAGTCGGTGACCAAAACTACCCAATTAACCCTAAGATCACGTTTACAAACAACACAGGTCAAGCACTTCCGGGCGGTACCGAGTTCCAGTTCGATATCCCAGTGTCAGCGCCTGACAATGCAAAAGATCAATCGGGTGGTGGTTTAACTGTGATTGCTTCGGGTCATACTCGTGCGGATAACATTGGTGGATTAGATGGAACCATGCACCGAGTGGCGTTTACTTTACCTACATGGGAAGAGCTTCCAGCTGGTGGTGTGTATGAGCTAGATATGGTGTATTACCTGCCAATCTCCGGCCCCGCTAACTATGCAGTGAGCGTGAACGGAGTCGATTATGCCTTTAGCTTTGAGCAACCAGACTTACCATTAGGTGATATCAGTTCAGGTGGCGGTAACCCTGGCGATGGTGGCACCAACCCAGGTACATGTGATACAGCCGGTTTAGCGGTTTACCCAGACTTACCTCAGAAAGATTGGGCGGGTAACCCAAGCCATGCAAACACTGGCGACCAAGTGGTTCATAACGGTAGTATTTACCAAGCGAACTGGTGGACAAGTTCTGAACCGGGTAGTGATGGTAGCTGGAGTCAGATTTGTTCTTAATTTAATGCTCACTAATCCATTTATAGACAATAGATCGCAGTAATAGCCAGTAAATACGAATGCTTTTAAGTCTATTTATCAGGGTTTTAGTGTAATTTAAGTAATCAACTTCAACGTAAAATTAAAACGCCGAACTGAATCCAGTTCGGCGTTTTTGCCTTAAGTCACAGATTGCGTATAGAAACCCTTAAAAATATCGACACTCGTTCAGTAAAAAATAAAACCATGATATAAAACAGTCTGTATATAAGAGAAGTCACAGCGTTACCTAAAATTATAAATCTATGGGGTAATCTTGAAAGTCAAACGTAAATACATTCTTAGTTTTTCCATTGCGCTCGCCATTGTGTCGATGATTCTTTCGGCCTTTCAATTTAACCGAACTGAAAGGTCATTGTTGGAATCCAACCAGCTATTTTTTCGAACGATTGTGAATGCGAGTTACGATATTGTCGACACAACAGTTAATGAGGCGATAAAGACATATCTCAAAGGAATTACCGATACCGTTGCGTCCCATGTATGGCATGCCACACCGGAACAGGAAATTGAACAAGTAAGCCAGATCGCCAATGAATTGCACATTGGACAATCAGGTTATATCTATTTGATGTCACCGCAAGGCGTTCACCTCTACCATCCTTTCTTGCAAGGAAAGAAGCGCGGGCATCTTATCCATATCCAAAAACAGCTCAGTATCGACTCTGGTATGATCGAATACTTTCACGCTAATCCACATGAGATAACTCGGCGTGCAAAAGTTGCCTATTCGATGAGGCTACCGAGTGGCAATACTTTGGTCGCGACGACCTATAAAGAAGAATTGATGTATTTGGTCGATCTTGAAGGCTTAAAAGATAAGCTGAGAAAGTACGCGTTCGGTGATAGCGGATATGTGTACATTATTGATCTTCAGGGTAACTTAGTGCTTCATCCTGATTATGAACACAAGTCATTGAAAGCCTTGATAGGCTACTCGTCCGAACTGCTCATTGATCGAATCGCAACCCAGCCAGAAGGTCACTTTAGCTATTCAATTTCCAGTGACAATGGTACGACCAACAAAAACGTCTTCTATAAGTTTTACCCCTATCTGAATTGGGTCATTTCCGCCGGTATTTTAGAGCAGGAGCTCAATAGAAATCATAGTTTGCTGTTCATTAGCTTGATGGCTTTGGTCGTGAGCCTATTGAGCATTATCATCGTGCTGGTGCTTTACCTGCGGCATCGTCATCTCAAAATCTTGGATGTTGCGAGCCTCGATTACCTCACTGGCCTTCCTAGCCGGCGGAGTTTTATCGAGCAGTTAAAGCTGAAAATTGCTCAAAGGTCGCCTTACCCGCTAACAAATGTCGGTGTCATTTTGCTTGATATTGACCATTTCAAACGGGTGAACGATCAATATGGTCATGCTCAAGGCGATAGGGTTATCTGTGAGGTCGCAAAATCACTGAAGAGATTTGTTAATCGTCGTCGCTTGATTGCACGCTATGGCGGTGAAGAGTTTATTTTGGTGACGTTTGATTGTGATGAGCGTGAGTTATTCGAATTGTCTGAGGAACTCAGACGAAGTGTAGAGCAACTGCAAGGTTTGGTGTCACCTGTCACAATCAGTGCTGGCTGTTGTCACGATCGAGCGCTCACTGATATTGAAACAGCGATCGATAAAGCTGACAAAGCGCTTTATCAAGCAAAAGAGAGGGGACGTAACAACACTCAGACGTATCAAAAGAACGAATATCGCGTTGCTTATATGTGATCAGTTGAAAGAATCGATGTCTTCAAAGGCTAGAAAATTGGAAATCATGCTCTTGAGAACGACAAACACAAAAAAGCCCAAATAGATCGCTCTATTTGGGCTTTTTCAGAAATATTTGAAATGCTAATCGCTAATTTAAGCTTTCGCTGCTTTCATCGCTTCCGTTTTTTTTTCCTTTTGCATTTTTGCAAGGAAGTAGATGTTTACACAAGCGATGAAACCGTTGGTCGCGACCACTGGCCATGCGTCAATCATAACGCCGTATGCTGTAAAGAGAGTACAGCCAATAAAGTTAAGGACACGCAGACGAACGATATCTTTCATTGTTAATGAAATTGCGACCATAATAGATGCCGCGTAACCTAAAATTTCAACCATATTGAATTCCATTGTTTGACCCTCTTAAATTTGCCGATACTTTGTCGGTACCAATTCTTCTCTTCATGAGATGATTGAGGAAGCTCCGTGCCTCGAATGGTCTGGTTATGTTTAACGAGGTAGACTATACCAACTCTGTTTTTGTGATTAAACCCCCAAAACGGGCAGAAGTGAAGGTTAGCGATTACGCAAACGTTTAATGACCTTTCTATTAACATAATTACTATTTATGTTGGGAGGTTAATTGATATTTATTCTTATATAGGTAAGGAAGCCGCGAATGATAAAACGATCCATTTGTGCAACAAAAAGCATAAAAAAAGCAGCGTTGTTGGCTTTGATAGCGATTGGACTGACAGCATGTACCACACAAGAAATGCCGCCAACGCACAATTATGGTGTGGTCACCAGCGGTGATTTTGAGTTCATGGAAAACGGAGTAACGACGTACTCGTGGCACCCTGAATCAGAGCAGGTTTACCTTTCTCAAAAATACGATGAGACCGTAGTAACTGATCTAGTGCGTGATGCGATTGAAGATCAACTCGCTACGAAAGGTTATCAACTGAATCAAAATGGTGCAGTTGGTGATGTTGTTGTCGGTTTTGGATTGGCCGAAGAATCAGAGTTAAATGATGACTCGATTTTCGATGCGATTAAGCTTTCAACGGGGGTGCCATTTTATGATGGTGACGGAAAGGTCGCCGAGAAAGGATCGCTGTACATTGCTTTTTTCGTACCTAACTCTCAGGTCGTACAATGGCAAGCATTAGCACAGTCTGGCATTCAACCTGATTTAGAGCCAAGCGAGAGCAAACAGCGTATTACTGGCTTTGTTGAAATGTTATTTAGACGCATGCCTGAGCGATAGAATTAGGCGTTGGATGCATTCGTTGAGTCAATATTAGTTGTTGAAAATATGGTCAGATCGCAGATTATACTTTTTTATTTGTAACGAATGGTACAAATACGTAAAGCAACGTAAAGTTCGCGCTTCTTTTGCTAGCATTTGTCTATACTGCTCAAAACGTTAACTTAGGTTTGATTCAATGAAACTGTTTTCCAAATACTCTCTCCCTCTATTAAGTATATTCATTGTAAGTAACGCAGCGATGGTAAGTAATGCAGCTATCGCAGCACCTTCTATAGTACCAAGCCCACCTAGCCTAGGCGCAAAAGGGTATGTGTTAATTGATTTTAATTCTGGTGATGTGCTGGTAGAAAAAAACGCACACACTAAGTTAAACCCAGCGAGTTTGACTAAACTGATGACCAGCTATGTAGCTGGGCAAGAGATGAAGCGAGGCAACATCTCTGCTGACGATCAGGTACGAATCAGCGAGAACGCGTGGGCGAAGAACTTCCCTGACTCTTCAAAAATGTTCATCGAAGTGAACACCGATGTAGCAATGATGGACCTTTATCGCGGACTGATTATTCAATCAGGTAACGATGCGAGTGTAGCGATTGCGGAACACGTTGCGGGCTCACAAGATGCATTTGTGGATCTTATGAACTCTTGGGCTTCGTCTCTGAAACTAGAAAACACCCATTTTGCGAACGCGCATGGTTTAGACGCTGACGATCTTTATTCGACTCCTTACGATATTGCATTACTAGGTCGTGCGATTATTCGTGATTTACCGGATGTTTATGGCTTATACAGCGAACGTTCGTTCAGTTACAACGGCATCGCACAACACAACCGTAATGGCTTACTGCGTGATAGAAGCTTGACGGTTGATGGCATGAAAACGGGCTATACCTCAGGCGCTGGCTACAGTTTAGCGAGTTCGGCGACACAAGGTGAGATGAGACTTATCGCGGTTGTTATGGGCGCATCAAGCGTTAAGAGCCGTGAGTCAGACAGCAAACAGTTGTTGAGCTATGGCTTCCGCTTCTTCGATACTTTAAACCCACATCAAGGTGGAGATGAAGTCGCTGAAGAGAAGGTATGGTTTGGTGCCAAAGATACATTGAAGCTGGGTGTTGCAGAAGACACGTTTATCACACTGCCTAAGTCAGACAGTAAAAAGCTAACGGCATCGATTGAACTTAATTCTGAGTTGAAGGCACCGATTGCAGAAGGTCAAACACTAGGTGTGGTTCATTACACAGTCGATGGTGAAGATGTGCAAACTCAGCCATTGATTGCGCTAGAGGCTGTTGAACAAGGTGGAATATTCAAACGTCTGATGGATTACGTTAAGTTGTTTTTCGCGAGCCTATTCTAAATAGGGTCGTTATTCAGCTAAAACGAGAAAACTTAATGGGCGTTGTGAGCAAATCACAACGCCCATTGTTATTTCTACATCCATGAAAACACCGTCATCTACTTTCTTTATTAGCCGTAGCGGACGGTTTCGATTACTATACGCAAAATTTAGCAGTGTAGTCACTTATGACCATAGAGATAAAGAACGTAACCGAACCTGAAGTAACTTGTGCCAATTGTCAGGCATGCTGTTGTCGTTTAGAGGTTATGATCATCACAGATACCGGCGTTCCTGAAGAGCATATTGCTTATGACGAGTGGGGCGGCGAAACCATGCTGAGATTAGATGACGGTTGGTGCTCTGCGGTAGATAGAGAAACACTGATGTGTACTATTTACGAAAACCGACCTTGGATCTGCCGTGAGTTCGAAATGGGCTCTTACGAGTGTGTGGAACAACGCACTGATGTTATGGGTTAGGCGTCTGCAACATTGAAGTTAGTAACGAAAGTACGCTACCGGCCTGTGATAAGCACATAAAAAAATTAAACTTCAGGGTTCTATATCTCAAGCAGATTTAGAACCCTGATGCGTTTAATGAGATAAAAATTTTACGAAACAATAATTTAAGTGAAATAAGAGCTTTAACGAGAAAAAGTTTTAATGGGACAAAAATTTTAGCGCGGTAATCGTTTTATCGCACCAATAGTTTTAGCACGATAAGAACAGCTTAAAACTCAGAAGGCACTTCAAATTCCATCCATTCACCGGTTGTTGGGTGAATTAACTTTAGGTAACCCGCGTGTAGGTGCAAGCGTTCGCGTTTGTATCCGTATAAGTCGTCACCACGAATCGGTGCACCAAGGCCTAATGGATGAGCACAATGCACACGCAGCTGATGGGTACGGCCTGTTTTCGGATACAGATGAACTTTGGTTTTACCATTGCTGGTACCAATCGCTTCCCAATAGGTATCTGCGTTTCGGCCGTGTTCATGGCAAACCAGTTGTCTTGGTCTATCTGTGATGTCACCGCGTAAAGGCAGGCTGATATAGCCAGATACACCCGTTATCTCACCATCTAACAAAGCGGTGTAGCGCTTCTCGACGGTTCTATCAATGAATTGCTTCTGAATGTTCTTGTTTGACTCCGCCGTGAGCGCCAAGATCAACAAGCCTGACGTCGACATGTCTAATCTATGGATGATCAAAGGCCCTGTTGCATTCGGGTAACGCGCTTTAATGCGTGTATAAACCGAGTCTTCGATAAACTTACCAGGAACCGACAAGAACTCCTCGGGTTTATTCACCACCACGATCTCGTCATCTTCATAGACAATATCAAACGACTTACCAACCGCAGGGTTCACGATAAGCGGGTTCTCTTCTAATTCGATGCCGTTTAGCTGGTGGTCGAGGATCTCGAAGCTTTTACTTTGGCAAACCGGGTACAGGTTTGCGTGCTGGCGAATGACAGCCGTTGGAGGCAATCCCCACCAAAACTCAGACAATGCTAATGGCTGAAAGCCGTGTTCAAAAGCAAAATTAAGCAGCTTAGGTAGGCAGCAGTCGCCAGAGCCTTCAAGAGCGTCTTTGCCATCTAACAATTCAAGCAGGTTCTTTGATTCGAGAGCTTGGTTGTTAAAGCGATAATGAGACAACCGTTGCGCTTCTAATTCGGCTGAGATCGCTTGGTACTCTTGCTTGCGGCTCGTGAGTTCGCTTTCGATAGCATCAACTTGCGACTGGCGTTCTGCGATCTTTTGTTTCCACTCGATTCTAAGTGCTTTTAAGTCGCGTTTCTCTTGGCTGCTTTGATTGCCCAGTTGTTTGAGCAAATTCGCTGCTGACTCTAGATTCCCCAATGCCTTTTCTTGATTGGCTTGTTCTCTGAGTGCGTTACGCTGAGATTTGTTTGCTGCCATGGCTAATTGAAAGGCTTCGATAGCTTGTGCTGATTCGATTTTTAACTCTTCAAATTCAGCCAATAATGCGCCTAGGTTGTGCGACTGTTGTAGTTTTTCAATGTCATCCGCTAGTTGCGATTGGCGAGCAAGGTTTGCACTGTTGTGAGATTGAAACTGTTCTGAATCGAAGGCTGATGGAACAAAGTTAATGTTGTTTAACTGAGAGGCCAAAGACGGATATAACTGCAAACCTGAAAACGCAGAAAGGTAACCTAGCTCTTGTGTAGTTGGGTTCTGAACAAGAAGCACGGCGTAGAGGTTGCCTTGCGATGTTTCATTCACACCGCAGTCGAGTAACGACTGCTGAAGTTGCTGCATGGCAAACTCACACGTTGGATGTGGTGTGTAGTAGTACGGAAACGTAAAACGAGTCGGTAGCGGTAAGTCTACATTCGTATTGTCGTTTTTTAGGTGCAGTGGTGTGTATTGAGCAAGGTTTGCTGACATGAAGATCAAACTCTATGGCTGTTCAGTTAGAGTTCGGTATTGTTGTCGAAATGAAGGCAAATGAGAAGCCAAAGCGAAAGATAAATCGGCTTTGGCTTCATTTAGTTGCTTGTGCTTATCCGAAGCGCGTCCGAGCTTGATTGAAACTCGATCAGTTCGAGTGTTCTAGCTCTAGTTGCTCGGCTTTTTGGTAAGCAGGGTGGCACGTTAAAAGATCACCGTATTTAGCAATGTTAGGGTAGAGCGCAGTGGCACCGAAGTTACCCACGATTTCTACGATGAACGACATCATGAAATCGGCACCCGTCAGAGTATCAGCAACAAGGTAAGTTTTACCTTCAAGCGCTTCGTTGACAAAGGTTAGGATCTTTTGGTTTTCATCATCAGCGTAGCCGCCAAGGAAATTAGTCTCGCAACCGTCTTTCATCACAAAGATTTTAAGTAGCATTGGCAGAATACCAGAGCTTTCAGCGAAGTGAAGCCACTGTGAGTATTCCACGTAGTCAGCGGTGCCGCGCACTGGTGCGAACTTACCTTGACCGTATTTGTCGATTAGGTACTCGGTGATAGCACCAGATTCGCTGATCACGACGCCATCGTCTTCAATAACCGGAGATTTACCAAGAGGATGAACGGCCTTCAATTCTGGTGGCGCTAGAAACGTTACACTGTCTCGTTGGTATGGTTTGATTTGGTAATCTACTCCAAGCTCTTCCAATAGCCAGATGATGCGTTTTGAGCGAGATTTGTTTAGGTGATGCAAAGTAATCATGATTTTACCTAGTTAACTGGTTCAGTTTTTGAATTTATTTAGCTTCGTTTGTTTTGATAACAAGCTTACCGAAGTTTTGGCCTTCCAATAGACCCATGAATGCTTGTGGCGCCTCGTCTAGGCCTTCAACTAGGTGCTCACGGTAATGCATCTTGCCTTGAGACAACCATTCTGTCATTTGAACGGCAAACTCATTGTAACGGTGTGCGTAATCATCAAAGATAATGAAACCTTGCATCTTAATACGCTTGACCAAAAGAGTGCCCATAAGGCTAGACATGCGATCTGGGCCTTCAGGAAGTGATGTCGCATTGTATTGTGAAATAAGGCCACAAACAGGAATGCGAGCACCAGTGTTAAGCAACGGCATTACCGCATCGAACACCTTGCCGCCAACGTTTTCAAAATAAACGTCGATGCCGTTGCTACACGCTTCAGCCAGTTGCTCCGCGAAGTCGTCGGCTTTGTGGTCGATACATTCATCAAAAACAAGCACTTCTTTCGCGTACTGACATTTCTCTTGACCACCAGCAACGCCAATGACACGACAGCCTTTTAATTTCCCGATTTGGCCAACGGTTGCGCCTACTGCACCTGTTGCAGCCGCAACGACTAGAGTGTCGCCTTCTTTAGGTTGGCCGATATCAAGTAAGCCCATGTACGCAGTAAAGCCTGGCATACCCATGATGCCTAGTGCGTAAGAAGGGTGTGTTGGCTCTTTACCTAGTTTGATTAGGCCTTCACCATCAGACACACCAAGATCTTGCCAACCGGTGTAAGCCAGTACCCATTCGCCAACTTCAAAATCGCTATTGTTTGACTCTTCAACCTGACACACGGTTGCACCGACCATCACTTCATCAATCGCAACAGGGTCTGCGTAAGATTTAGCATCGCTCATTCGGCCACGCATGTACGGGTCTAGAGAAAGGTAAACTGAGCGAAGTAACATCTCGCCGTCTTTAATTGTTGGTGCGGCTACTGTCTCCAAACGGAAGTTATCTTGAGTCGGTGCGCCTACTGGGCGAGAAGCCAATACGATGCGGCGGTTGTCTTGTTGAGTCATTAGGTATCCTTAATTTTATATTATGCTTATTTAGAATTAGACCAGTCGTCTAGTCTTGTTGTCTAAAAATCCCGCCGTCATCAAATGATAAGAGGGCGGGTTATCTGTCGTTAGTAAAGACTAAACACAGTACGTGGTTAGTTTTTACCTTTTAAAATCTGTTGGGTTAGGTTTAAAGCTGATTCTAAGCTACGTGAACTCTGGCTTAGTTTGCTTAATAAGCTTGCGCCTAACCACATAGAATATAGATTTTGAGCGGTTTCTTGGCTCTCTTCAACCTTTATCGAGCCATCATCAATACCACCGACAATGCACTGCTCGATGGTATGCGTCACTTTCTCAGCACCTTTCAATAGCGCTTGGCGCATAGGATCAGAAAGATCAGAAACTTCGGCGCTGAGCTTAACGACTAAGCATTTATGAGCGTTACAAGTACCGTTTTCAATCTGTGACCATCGAGTGAAATAACTGATAATTCTCTGGTAATGGTTGCCTTCACCATGAACCAAAATAGTTTCAACTCTGCTGATGTAGGTCTCAAAATAGTGCTGGATCAGAGCCTCGCCAAATTGCTCTTTAGATTTAAAGTAGTGGTAAAACGATCCTTTTGGAACATCCGCTTCTTTAAGCAATTGCGATAAGCCAACGCCGTTAAAGCCGTTGTTCACTATTAATTGGTAGCCAACATCTAAAACATGCAGGCGTGTGTCGTTCGTTTTATCGTTCATGGGCTTACTATAAGTTAAATTAGACCAGTCGTCTAGCCTTCGGCTTTTTGAGGTATATTCCGTCGTTACAAAAGTGGCTTCAAATATTCAGAGATAAAAAAGCCCCAGCATAGCTCGTATGTTAGGGCTTAAATCAGTCTCTTCAATTATTTGATAGAGATTAACTCAACATCAAAAATCAAAGTTGCTGATGGTGGGATAGGGCCTGAACCACCTTTACCGTAAGCCAATTGGCTTGGGATAAACAGGCGAACTTTTTGGCCTTCGACCATGTAAGTCAAACCTTCTTGCCAGCCTTTTATCACTTGTTTAAGAGCAAATGAGATTGGCTCACCACGATCAACAGAGCTGTCGAAAACAGTGCCGTCGATAAGTGTACCGTGGTAATGAACCGTTACTTTGCTGTTCTTAGTTGGGTGCTCTGTACCAGTACCTTCTTCAAGAACTAGGTATTGAAGACCACTTTCAGTCGTAACAACCCCTTCTTTAGCGCCGTTTTCGATAAGGAATTGTTGGCCTTGTTCGATATTTTCTTCGCCAGATTTATGGTTCATCCAAGTGCGGTAGATCATGAAGCCAGCCAAAATAAAGACAATGACCGGGATGATAAATTTAGACATAGTAAAACCTATTTATTGTTGATTTTTTATAGAGAAAAGCCGTTACGGCTGAGTCAAAAGGTAGTTGATCGTTTTTGCGATACCTTGAACATCTTGGTGACCTGCTGTGAGTACTTGGTATTTACCGTTGATGATAAATGTTGGTACTGAGTTGATTTGACCTTTTACTGAGATCTCTTCAGCTTTCTTTACGTAGTCAAATAGAGCGACTTGCTGTTCTTTGTTCAGTTGGTATGGGCTAACCAGACCACGAGAAGTGAACGCAGTCTCTAGAGCTTGTTGACGTTGTTCAGGAGTCGCATCTGCACCCATTTGAACCGCAGCAAATAGGTCGTCCATGAACGCGTGGTCAGGTGTCGCATCAAGTTGCATTACTGCTGTGTAGTAGATCATTGCGCTGATTTGAGCACTTTCATTGAACGTAACGTGCATCTTGCCAATAGTTTGGTCTGTTAGAGATTCGATCTCTGGAATTGCACTTTCCATTTGACGGCAGTGACCACAATTTAGAGAGAAGATTTCAGTGATCGGAGACAGGTTAAATTCAGTTAGAGCAGTAGGCAGCGCTTCGTATTGAACGCCTTTCTGTGGCTCGTCTGTTTCACTACAACCCGCGATAATCAGTACGGCAGCAAGTGCTGTGATGAATTTAGTAAATGGTTTAAACATAATGTTTGCTCTAGCGTTGAGAAGTCGTGAGATTCTAACTATTTAGTACGAATTGGAAAACAATTATAAGGTAAATAAATGCAAACAGTTGGAACGGGCGGGCGATGACAGGCGAGTTGACGGTTAATTGTGATCAAAAACACTTTTTTGGGACGTGCTTTCTTTTCGTATAAAGTTTTTGTCTAAAGTTTTTCTCTCAGTGCCGATATAGACATTAGTGAATGGTTTATCTGCATAAGTGGTTGGTGAAGTAATGAGATATTTAGCGATAATGTTAAGCATAGCTTTGGCTGGGTGCGAAACTACGTTACCAACGGGGTTATTCGGTGAGGATATGTTACAAACTGCACCGAAAACTGATTACGACATTATGTACCCTGAATGGGGTGTGGTTCAAACGACATCTGTAGCGAGCAATCGCAGCTACTCAGTCCAGAACAGCACTCATCAACAAAAAACCATCACTACCAACTATGGACGTGGTGTCTCGACTAATGACCCACTGGAAGTTTTTTTAAGACAAAACCGTATCGATTTTGAAGTACTGCCGGGCAACCATGTGATGGTAAAGCTGGAACAGCACGTGAACTTTAAAACGGGTTCAGCATTCCCTGAGCCAGCCTACAATCAATGGTTGGATACTTTAGGCAGTTACCTTTCTCGACGCCAAGACATTGATGTCGTCATTGAAGGACACACGGATAATACAGGCAGTGATCGTGTTAATGATCCGCTCTCTGAACAGCGCGCAAAAGAAGTGAAAGCTCGCTTAGAAAGTAACTATGTTTCGAGTCGTGCTATTTACACCCGCGGTTTCGGTGAGTACGTTCCCGCGTGTAACAACGCTTCAGTACAAGGTAAAGCCTGTAACCGCCGTGTAGAGTTGATGCTGATTGTGGCGAAATAGATGCGAGAAGCTTGATTCTTTGAATCGAAAGAGCGTATCGATTACAGACATAAAAAAATCCCTCATGAAGAGGGATTTTTTGTATTTTGCTTGTGTTGCTTTTTCCGCTTATGCGAACTGATTTTCTAAGTAAGATACGATATCTGAAGATTCGTACATCCACTCAGTTTTACCGTCTTTCTCGATACGTAGACAAGGCACTTTCACACGACCGCCGCCAGCTTCAAGCTCTGCACGGTGTTGTTCGTTGTTTTTTGCATCACGAAGTTCAAACTGAACAGACTGACGTTTCATCGAGCGTCGTACTTTTACACAAAATGGACATGCCTCGAATTGGTACAACGTGTGCGTTTTTGCCTGCTCGTTCACTTTGCTTTGTTCTTCTTGAGAACGCTTCACACCGCGTGGGCTGAAAACAAAATTCAACAACAAGATGACGCGACCTAAAAACCAACGGATAAACTTCATAACTCTCTCTACATATTTAAAATTAGCGTTACAATTTGCAGCATTATATACACAAGTTTTGTCAGATGCTCGCAACAAACCGCTAATATCTATTTTGTCCGTTCGATCGTGTGAGACTTCGCCACATTTAGCCCTAAACGTTTGGACAGTCGAGTCAGGTTTGCTCGGTCTGTTTTCAGAACTCGCCCTGCTTGCGCCCAGTTAAAGTTGGCATCTTCCAACACCTCAGTGATGATGCTGCGTTGAAAATCATCGGTAGCGCCACGTAAACCTGCAGATAGGTCGATCGTTGGTGTTGATAAAGGTGTGTTTTTTACCTGTGTCGTCGCTATAGGCTGATCTTGGTCGAGTGGGCCACAATCTTCTTTAGTGATTGTCACGAGGTTTTTGTTGGTGCTACGAGCTAATGCTTTTAGTGCTGAACGGCTAATCACGTGCTCAAGCTCACGTACGTTACCTGGCCAATCGTAACGGTTTAAAAATACCAGTACATCAGAGCGGAATTTAACTTGGTTGATACCAAGTTTACGACGTGCCTGTTCTAGGAAGAAGCCTGCTAGCAAGCTGATGTCGTCACCTCGGTCTTTCAGAGCTGGCACTGCGATAGGGTACACACTCAATCGGTGGTATAAATCGGCTCTGAATCGACCGTCTTCAACTTCTTGCTTTAAGTCTCGGTTGGTTGCAGCTAAAACACGAACATCAATAGTTTGAATGTTGTCTTGGCCTACAGGTTGGATTTCGTTGTTTTGCAGTGCACGCAATAGCTTACTTTGTGCTGCTAAAGGCAATTCACCAATTTCATCTAAGAATAGCGTGCCGCCATCGGCTAGAGCAAACTTACCTAAGCGGTTTTTGTCTGCACCAGTAAACGCGCCACGAACGTGACCAAATAGTTCACTCTCTACCAAGTTCTCAGGAATAGCTGCACAGTTGACATAGACGAGTGGGTTACGTTTACGCTGCGATTGGTGATGCAGGGTTCGAGCAACGAGCTCTTTACCAACACCTGTATCACCATGAATCAGAATATTAAATTCAGAGGGTGCGACAACCGCGATATCGTTTTTAAGCGCGACCATGGTGTCACTATTACCAATCAATTCGCCGCCGTCACGTTCCCACGCTTCAACATTCAGCTCTTCCAGTAATTGCTTTGACTGTTTTGCTTGATGTTCAAGTTGCGAGAAAGTCATCGCCATTTGCATCGTAGAGGCAGCAATAGCAGCGAGAACTTCTAGGTTCCGAGCAGGAATATTCGCGAAGACATCAGGTTTTAGGCTGTCGAGGGTTAGTACCCCTAACAATTTGTCACCAAAAAGAAGAGGCAAACCCATACAGGCATGCATAGGCAAATCGCCGTCGTGGTCGATCAGTAAGCCATCGAAAGGATCAGGCAATGAGCTATCCGCATCAAAACGAACTGGAGAACGCGATGCACAAATCGCATCAAAACGTGGATGTTCTGAAATAATAAAGCGGCGACCGAATGTATCTCGACTGAGCCCTTGCATTGCGATGGGTACTAGCGTGTCGCCTTGAAGGCTTAAAAGTGCGACACAATCACACGTTATGGTTTTACGAATGGCATCGATTAAGCGATTGAAACGGTCTTGATCGTTCACACCGCTGGCTAAACCAATGGTCATTTCCATGAGAGTGGATGCTGAGATATCTTGCATAAAGGGCTCATACTGTTTGTATTTTTATACATGGTAGAGTCTTTATGACATAAAAAAAAGGTCTTTTTGACTAAAGTTTGAAGAGGGTTTTTGAAGGAATGCTAGGCACAACAAGCTTTCGCATGTTGGCACCGTTTGTGCAATGTGTCCATTGCGTGTTGTCTATATGACTGAATATCTGACCTATCATTGATTTGAATCAATTAATGCGAATTTATCAGTCCACGTAATTCTCATAAAAATAGTAGCCAAAGAGCTCATTGAGAAAGAATTAATATAAAGTCATCTTTAAATAAAATTAGTCAATTTGACATGAAAGGTCAAAAGACTAAGTGTTCGGAGTAAATCAATGCTAAACAATCTACATATCAACATCATCAAATCGACGATTCCTCTTTTAGAAAGCGCAGGCCCTGCTTTAACTCAACACTTCTATCAACGCATGTTCACGCATAACCCTGAATTGAAAGATATCTTCAATATGACTCACCAAAGAACAGGTCGCCAAGGTGTCGCACTGTTTGAAGCTATCGCGGCTTATGCAAAGAACATCGAAAATCTAGCAGCGTTAACCTCAGCGGTTGAGCGTATTGCACAGAAACACACAAGCTTTAATATTCAACCAGACCATTACCAAATCGTTGGTCTTCACCTAATTGAAACACTGCGTGAATTAGCTGCTGATGCATTCACCCCAGAAGTAGAAGAAGCGTGGACTGCGGCTTACCTATTCTTAGCGCAAGTATTCATCGACCGTGAAGCTGAACTTTACCTACAGCGCAAGCAAGCTGTTGGTGGTTGGGAAGCTGCACGTGCATTCGTAATTGCAGATAAAATTGAAGAATCAGCATTAGTAACAAGCTTCATCCTACAACCAAAAGATGGCGGTGACGTTCTGGATTATACGCCAGGACAATATATTGGTATCGAAGTGAAACCTGAAGGTGCTCAGTACAGCGAGATCCGTCAATACTCACTATCAGACAAGCCAAACGGCAAGCAGTACCGAATTTCTGTGAAACGTGAAGGCCAAGGTCAAGAGACTCAAGGCGTAGTATCTAATCACATGCACGATACTGTTGCTGTCGGTGATGAAGTTAGCCTATATGCTCCAGCGGGTGACTTCATGTATCAAGAGCGTAGCAAGCCAGTAACGCTGATCTCTGCAGGTGTGGGTATAACACCAATGCAATCAATGCTTGAGTTCTTAAACAACCAGCAGAAAAACGAACCTGTACTGTACCTTCACGCTTGTGAAAACGTAGGTCAACACTCTTTCACGACTCGCGTTAAAGATATTGTTGCCGATAAAGGTTGGGAAGCGAAAACGTGGTACATGAACAAAGGCGAATCTGCGTGTGAGAACACACATGAAGGTCAAATGGATCTAGCATCTATCTCTGACACCAACGGCTTTGAAGAGAGCGATTTTTACATTTGTGGTCCTGTTGGCTTCATGAAGAACATCGTAGAACAGCTAGATGCACTTAAAGTCGACCGTTCTCGCGTCCACTACGAAGTCTTTGGCCCTCACGCTAATTTCTAATAGCTCTCACTAGTTCTATTAACACTCGCCTGAACTATTAACACCTTGCCTATTCAAAGGCCTCACATTGTGAGGCCTTTTTTCGTTTGGTTTGTCCAGCGAGAGACAATTGGATATTGGAGTAGGGGGTGATCAGGGTAAGATCTTCTGGCGTTCGTTTTAAGAACGCTTAACCTTTTTGGACATGTAATCAGAATCAAAAAACTCAGGCCAGTACATTTTCACATAACCGCCTGCCACCCAAATCACTAGGATGGTCGCGATGGTTAATTCAAAGAAGCCGAATTTATGCAGCCAATACCATTGTGGGTATTCAGCACCGAAAAATGTGGTTAAGCGGTGCATAGCAATGGCGCTGATCACGGACGGGAAGGTGACGGCTGCAATCGAAGGTTGGAACTTCAGACGCATTAGACGGATGTAACATAAGTAAATCAATAGAGTCATGGTGATAGCAATGCCAGCCAATGCTCCTGTCAGAATCGGATCTGGGTTGTCGAAGTTCACCAAGTAAGCGGCTAAAGATAAGTTAACCGGAGCCGCCATGATTGCGAGTGTTGGTCTTGCTCGGCGTGGCAGGTTTCCCTCGAACACCAAGCGATACAACACTACTGGCAGCATGAGGAAATAGATACCGATACAAGTGGCCGCCAGTGTCTCTGAAAAAACGGTGTGTCCAAACTGTGTACCTGCTAAGGAACTGCTGATTAACCCCACGGGATACAGGAACCAACTCGGCACAATGTTCGACATTTTGAAATTGAGGATCTGGAAACTAAAGAACAACACCATCATGGTAAAATGCAACAACAACGCGCAGAACCAGACTGGATAGGCGATTATTGGAGATATCTCGGCCAGATAGTCACATAGAATCAATAACGCCATGCTCATCGGCGCCATTAAGCTTCCGCTAAGTGGATGGCGAATGTCATTGATAAAAGTATCAAAACTTGTGAGATAACGAAGTAAAACGGGCAGCAATAACAGTGCGCCAAACGCAGCAAGGTAAGGGCGAATGATCTCACCAACCCCTGGCAGATATAATGCCCAAGCTTGCCCCAGCCCGATAACGCCAAGTGCTAAAGACGCCTGAGACGGTGGAACATTCTTTACTTGGGTTAATCTTCTCCAGTTCAACGACTTGCTCCACTCAGTTAAATGTAGAACGTATACTCTAATCAAAACGTTCAGTCATGCTCACAATCGGTGTTGTTAGGCATGTAAATAATTTCGTGGATAATAGCAAGTTTAACGTTTGCTTTTAAGGTTTTGATTCGAAATTGATATATAAAGCGCGATGAAAGTGTTTTTGATTTTCTTGAGTGTTCTATAAATATTGAGCTTGGTTTGCTTATTGTATTAGTGGAATTTGATTGTATTAGTGGAACTTAACGAGTTACGTTTAAGTCCCACATTTGAACTGACGTTTTCAATGCAATTAACGAACTTCCTCTTGCTGAGGGAGATCTTGCTGTCTTAGTTTCTCGTTTTTCAGCGTGCGGTTAAGTAGTTGGCTGTAAATTGGCTGACCACCTAACATCTGAGCAATGATTACCGCGCCTAAGCAGGTGATGATCAACGGTAAGATGAGGTAGTAGTTATTGGTCATTTCAATAACCAACAGTATGCCAGTGATAGGCGCTCGCACAGTGGCGGCAAATAAGGCGCCCATGCCAGCAATCGCAAACATACCCGGCTCTATGTTCAGTTCAGGGAAGAATGCAGCCGCGATAAGCCCAAACGCGTATCCAAAGAGTGTTCCTAAGGCAAGCATTGGTGCAAAGATACCACCCGGTGCACCAGAGCCGAAACAAAGAAGCGTGGTGAGTACGCGGCCTAAGAAGATTAACAGCAGCACGTTTGCGCTGTAGTTGCCATTAGTGATATTCGGGATGATACCAATACCACCGCCAGTCAACTCCGGTATATAGAGTAGCAATAAGCCAAAGCAACCGCCCAATAGGGAGCCTGTCATTAAGTAGCGTTTACGGTCATTCTTGTGTATTGCCACAAACAGGTCTTGCGAAAGTGTAATCAGCTTATTGAAAATCACACCAAACAGGCCGAACAACACACCTAACAACAAGAATAACCACAGAGCATCCAGTTCCGGCGGTTGGTATTGAGGCATTGTGATAACGGCAGATTGGCCATTGAGCGAACGAAATACAATATTGGCTGAAACCGCCGAGATGATGACGGCTTTGATTGAAATGAGTGAGTAGCGAAACTGTGGTCTCATTTCTTCTACTACAAACATGATTCCGGCGAGTGGTGCGTTGAATGCTGCGGCCAAACCACCTGCGGCACCCGAAGCCAGTAGTGAATGTCGGGCGTCGTCATCTTTAACTCGAAAGATATCGGTGACCATGCGACCAATACTGCCGCCCATTTGAACGGTTGGTCCTTCTCGACCTAAAACCATACCAGAGCCTAATGCGCCCATACCGCCAAAGAATTTTACTGGCAATACTCTCCACCATCGAACAGGGCGCATACCGTCCATAGCACCTTCAATTTCGGGGATGCCTGAGCCTGCAGCCTCTGGAGCAAAGCGGTGAACGAGGAAGTAACCAATAAAGGCAAATGCAGCACTAATAAGGAAAGCGGCCAGCCAAAGGGGTAAATAGCTACCGATTTCATCTCTAAGCCAATCGGTACGAGTTTCTGTGATGAAATGAACCGCGACTTCGAAATAGGTACCCACCACGCCAGCAAGTACACCTACAATACAAGAAAGAAAGAGAACGGAAGCGGGTGTTTTATCTCTTGAGAGAAATTGATTAATAGCATCCCTTGGCATTTTGGCGAGTAGGGACTGCTTAATTTTCTCTCTTCTGGTCATTGAGATAAGGCTCCTGAATGGGTTGAGGCGGGACTGCAATAAATTATACGCGTCCTCTGCATATCCTATAGCAGCAAAGATGCAAAGTTGAATTTCATTTATGGAATATACGTGTTACATAAATGGAATCTATAGGCAATAGTTGAATCGCCGTCACAATTTTGATCGATTCTCCGGTGGCGGCTTGAATATCCCCAAAAATGAACCATAGTTAAATCGTAAAGCAACATAACGAACCGCAAGGAGAAGTGAGGTTTTACACACAATTTGGATGGATTCAGAATAAAGTTTTAGTTCCTCGTTCAATGTTCAGGTCGATATTTAAGGCTTCCTGATTCGCGAACTCACGATTGAGTAACGAGGGTGAGGCGTACTGAGTAAGTACGCCTTTAGTTCGTCTGGAGCATTCCTTTTTCATAGTTCCCCCCTTTCTAGTGACACTCATACAACTTCTGGCTTAAATCATTCTCCGTATAAACAAGCGATTGGGGTCAATTTCTCCGTGATTGTGTATATACTCCTAAAAAAAGGAGAACTGATATGACCAAAAAAGTTCCTACAAACATAATTACGGGTTTCTTGGGTGTTGGCAAAACGACAGCTATTTTGAACCTGCTCAAAAATAAACCTGAGAATGAAAACTGGGCTGTTCTGGTTAATGAGTTCGGGGAAATTGGCATCGATGGCGCATTGATGACAGATCAAGGTGCTTTGATTAAAGAAGTACCGGGTGGCTGCATGTGCTGTACCGCTGGTGTGCCTATGTCAGTGGGTATTAATGCTTTACTACGCCAGAAGCCGGACCGTTTATTGATTGAACCTACAGGGCTTGGTCATCCAAAGCAGGTTATTGCGACGTTAACTTCAGAGCAATACACACCTTATGTTGATTTAAAAGCGACGCTTGGTTTGGTTGACCCTCGAAATCTATCTAATGAAAAGTACACCTCGAATCAGAATTTCAATGACCAACTGGACAGTGCAGATGTGATTCTTGGTACTAAAGTTGACCTTGTTCATTCTGAAGACATCGATGTGTTCAATGATTGGGTGACGGATCAAACGCCAGCAAAAGTATTCTATAAGCTGATTCACGATGGTGAGGTGCCATTGGAAGTGTTGGACATTGAAAGGGTTTACGGCAGTGCTTCCTCTCATCTTGAAGCGCATCATCATGACCACGCTGAACAAGAGCCTCAATTCCAACTGCCTCCCGGTGAAGCGTTTATCCGTAAAGAGAATAAAGGGCAGGGTTATTTTAGTTGTGGTTGGTTGTTTGGCGCAGAGCATAAGTTCGACTTCGATGCGCTATTCTCAATGTTGTCGGAGCTAACGGCTGAGCGCGTGAAAGCCGTGGTAAATACTGACCAAGGTTGCTACGCGTTCAACGTGGCGAATCAAGTTGTATCTGTGAATGAAATTACACTGGACGGCTTTGAGTCTCGTCTTGAAGTGATTGACTCGCAGCTAATGCCGTGGAGCGATCTCGAGCAGATTCTACTCAAGCTGTGTGGCATCAAATAGCCCTGTTTTTGCTGTTTGAACCAAGGATCTTGGTGTTTACCTCGTTGAAGGTGGGATAAACACCAGATTAAATGAGAAAGTTTGCGTTATATCACGATAAATGTGAGATAAATCACTCTAATTACTTTATAGTGCTCGGCTGAAATAAGAATGTAGGCTGTCTGCTTAAGGAACCCGTAACAATGTCATTTTCCTCTCAAGGTTTTGCTCCTGAATTAGTCAAAGCGTTGACTGAGTGTGGTTATGAAAAACTCACTCCAATTCAACAAAAAGCGATTCCAATGGCTCGTAAAGGCCATGATATTTTTGCTACTGCTCAAACCGGTACGGGTAAAACAGCGGCATTTTCATTGCCTGTTATCCAACACCTTTTGAACAGCGACAAAAAGGCGTCTAGAGGAACGGCTCGCGGCCTTATTCTTGCTCCAACTCGTGAGCTTGCTGCGCAGATCGCTCAAAACATTAAAGACTACGTTAAATACACTGAACTAAGCGTTTCAGCGGTTTACGGTGGTAACAAAATGTCTTCACAAGTTCGTCAATTAGAGCTGGGTGTGGATATTTTGGTTGCAACACCTGGACGTTTAGAAGAGCACTTAGAAGCGGGTAACGTGTCTATCGCAAACCTAGAATTTCTAGTATTTGATGAAGCTGACCGTATCCTTGATATGGGCTTCATTAATGCCGTTCGTAAGATCATGCTAGATGTAGAAACATCACCGCAAATCATGATGTTCTCTGCAACGACTTCTACTCAGTTAAACCAACTGTCTGTTGATATTCTACGTAAACCAAAACGTATCAGTGTTGAGCGCGAAAACTCAACGGCTTCTACTGTTGGTCACGTGGTTTACCCTGTGGATCAAGAGCGTAAAACAGAACTGCTTTCTGAGCTGATTGGCCGTAAAAACTGGCGCCAAGTGCTTGTGTTCGTGAACTACAAAGAAACAGCGAATGACGTTGTTAAAGAGCTTAAATTAGACGGCATTAAAGCGGTACTTTGTCACGGTGATAAAGCACAAAGCGCTCGTCGTCGTGCTTTGGATGACTTCAAAGAAGGCAGAGCACGTGTGATGGTAGCAACCGACGTTGCAGCTCGTGGTCTTGATATCGAAGACTTACCACATGTAATTAACTACGACATGCCTTTCCTAGCGGAAGATTACGTTCACCGTATTGGCCGTACAGGTCGCGCTGGTAAACAAGGTCATGCGATTTCTTTCGTTAACCGCGAAGAAGAGTTGACTGTTGTTCAAGTTGAAACACTGATTCAACAACGTATTCGCCGTGTTGAACAACCGGGTTATGAACCGAAGAAACGTGATGCTTACATCGAGAAGCTGAACACTAAATCGGCGTACAAAAACCGCCAAGGTCGTAAGAACAACGCGAACGAAGAGCCTCAAGATCAAGCAAGCGCAGAACGTCGTTTGACTATGATGAAGCGAATTAAAAACCGTCGTAAGTAAAATTACGGTTGGTAATGGAAAAGAGCCACTGTATTGTGGCTCTTTTTCGTTGTGTCGCTAAATATAAGGTAGCTCCTTAGAAAGACAGCTCAACAAGCTAAACACTTAAATAAAAATAAGTCGATAAGGTAATAATATGGATAGCGCACTACTTTGGGCTTTTATTCCCACATTTTTCTTTGTGTCAATTACGCCCGGTATGTGTATGACCTTGGCGTTGACACTTGGAATGAGTGTTGGATACAAGCGTACATTATGGATGATGATCGGTGAATTGGCTGGTGTTGCGGTGGTTTCTATTGCTGCGGTATTGGGTATTGCATCTATTATGTTGAACTACCCGTGGCTATTTACGGGCTTCAAATTTGTTGGTGCAGCTTACTTGTTCTATTTAGGCGTTCAGATGTGGCGTTCGAGAGGTAAACTGGCGATCAGCACTGACAACCAAACAACAAAAGTCAGCAATGATTGGGACTTGGTGGTTCAAGGCTTCGTGACAGCGATTGCGAACCCGAAAGGCTGGGCATTCATGATTTCGTTACTGCCTCCTTTTATTAACAGCAATAAAGACTTAGCGCCGCAGTTGTTGATTTTAGTGTCTATTATTCTAGTTTCTGAATTTGTCTGCATGACCTTATACGCGACAGGCGGAAAGAGCTTAAAGCATATGTTGGGCAAAGCCGATAACGTTAAGTTGATGAACCGTATTGCTGGCACGCTGATGATGGGTGTTGGTGTTTGGTTGTTCGTGAGTTAATTGTGATCAGCGGTAACGGTTTGAGATCCCAATTCAGTCGTTCCTCCTTCTCGAGGATGACGGTGCGTGATTTGGTTTGGGGTGAAGAGCAGTTCACAAAGCCGCAGATCATTAGTTGAGTCAAAGAGCGTATAGAATATAAAAAGAGCGATAGGGCGTTTGGCCTTATCGCTCTTTTTGATTTTACTTAGCTAGCGAACAGAAATTAGATAACAGTAAGGTTACTGATCTTAGCTAGATTTGCTTATTAAACCGCGATTTCACCGCCGTCTTCACGACGAATCACAACGGTAGATGCTCTTGGGCGCACATTGCCTTTAGTCTGTGCGGTCGCATCTTCTGACGATGGCCAGTTTGCAGGGTGTTGAATGTTCACAAACAGTGATTTGTAATCAGGGCTAATGGTAAAGCCTGTTACTTCGCAACCGTTTGGACCAACAAAGAAGCGTTTAAGTTGTGCTTGGTTGTTTGCATCAATTACCGCGCTGTTGCCGTTGTCATCCGTTAACTGAGATGGAACCACTGCCAGCATTTGGTCATTGGTGTAGCCCGTTACTTCGTCTGCGCCGTTATCTGTCTGAATCCACAAGATGCCACGAGCATCAAACGCTAAGCCGTCAGGGCTCGCGAATTGGTTCATGTCTGTTAGACCTGAGCGGTTAATAGACTTGTCTTCTACTGCTGGAGAGCCAAATACGAATATATCCCAATCGAACTCGCCTGCCGTTTTACCTTCATCCCAACGAATAACATGACCGAACTTGTTGTCTACGCGAGGGTTCGCAGAGTTCGCTTCTTTACGCTTGTTGTTATTGGTTAGCGTTAGGTAAGCCGTCCCCGTCATTGGGTCAACAGAGCACCATTCAGGGCGATCCATTGGCGTTGCACCAACAAGGTCGGCAGCGCCTGCTGTATTGATGATAAGCGCTGCTTGAGAGTCAAATGAATCACCTAGCTTACCGCCGTTTTTAGTCTTGCTGCTCAGAGTCAGTGGTAGCCAAGTACCTGAACCATCATCATTGAACTTAGCCACATACAGTGTGCCTTTGTCCATATACTTGTCACCCGCACTTAGGCGATTGCTCGGCTCTGCATCACGTGGGTCCCATTTCGCTTCAGAAACGAATTTGTACAGGTATTCAAAACGAGAGTCGTGGCCAGAATAGAACACGATAGGCTCACCTTCAGTAAGTTTGCCAAACGTACAACCTTCATGACGGAAACAACCCAATGCTGAACGTTTCTTAGCGCGAGAGTTCGCTGTATATGGGTCGATTTCGACAATGTAGCCGTGACCATGTGCTTCGTTACGGTAGTCATCAATCGGCGAATCAGCGCTTGGTGTTACGTCAAAGCGTGCAAACTCGTCTAAGCGTTCTTGTTTATTGCCTGAAAGCGTGTCCCAACCGTAACGTGTTTTGTCGGTTGCGATACCAATACGTTCTTGTGCTGGCGTTGTCTCGCCTTTGTTAACAAAATAACCCGGCCAGTTTTCTTCACACGTTAGGTAAGTGCCCCATGGCGTGTAGCCATTACCACAGTTGTTCAACGTGCCACGAGCTTGGCTGCCGTCTTGTGAGAATTTGGTTTTGGTAAATTCACTGTGAGCAACAGGACCAGATAGATCCATTACGGTCGCGCCCGTGTAGCGGCGGTTAAGTGGATCGTTATCCACCATCACCCACTGGTTGCCATCCAGTTTTACACGAACCACACTCACGCCGTGCGCGTTGATCTCTTTGTGTACTTCATCAAGGCTAGGGCGAGCGCCTTCGTTGTATGTTGGGCCATTAGTGTGCAGTGCTTTTTGGTCGATGTATTCGTGGTTGATCACCAACAAGCCGTCGTTACTGTTGCCATCAAGCGGGAAGAAGTGCATGCCGTCGTGGTGCATGCCCAGTGAGTTCGCTTGATCTTGTGCGTTGTTGGTTCCATCTTTTAACCAAGCCTTGCCTTGCTTGTTCAGTGGGGTACCCCAAGGAACCAATACTTGTGCTGTATAGCCTTTTGGTACAACGACACTGTCTGTTAAAGAGCCTTTAACCGATTCGAAGGCAAGTGTTGCGGTGCTTTTGTGCGCGCCCGTTGCTTGCATTGTCGTAGCGTTAGCCGTGCTGTGACCCGCTAAACCAAATGCGCCAAAGGCGGTCATTGCACTGATGCCAAGACCGCCTTTCAGAACGTTTCTTCTTGAAAGGTTCGCATCTAGAACTTCTTCGAAGGGCTTGTTGTTACTCTTGTTAAAACGAGTGCTATCAAATGTTTCCTTGCTCATCGGGACTGCTTCCTGTTGGCTGACTTTATTATTCGTTATTCACGTGTAACCAAGCTATTTCTAATGAGTTAATAGCTGGTTCAATGTGTGACCAATCGTGAAGCAGTTAAGTGACAGATTTTTATAGTTTTGATTAAGGTTTTGTTTCTGCAGCACGATTTTTCCCGTTAAGCCTCTCGTGTAATACAAAACTCTTGGGAATTAACGAGGAACTGTGTATAAATGCTTTATCAAACGAAAAGAGAGACAGTTATGAAATTAGATAAAATCGAAAACAAAAATCGTCGCCTACGCAAGAAATTATACCTAGGTGAATTCGCTATTTTAGGTTTTGAAGTAAGCTGCACGACTTCGATTGCTGATTTTGACCAGTACGATGTGTTCATTGACGAGTTCATCGATTTCATTGATAGCATCGGTCTGTGCTTTGGTGGTGGTGGCCTTGAGCTGTTTGAAGGTTTCTTATGTTCTATTGAGCGCTACCGTTCAGTAACAGAAGCAGAACAACTGCAAGTTGCACAATGGCTTGAAGCTCGCGCAGAAGTAAGCAAAGTTGAAGTAAGCGAACTGATTGACGCAAACTACGCATTCTAATTTGGTGATGTATGGTTCGCTCAGCTGAAATCGATTGAGCTTTCGTGAGAGAACTTTGACACATCAGATAAAAGGCCCAGTCGGTATGTCGATTGGGCCTTTTGCGTTTGGTTGTCCCGTCCTGAAATGTGTTTACACATTGAGGACGAATTATGACTACTTCAAA